>DATMKO010000025.1:0-5544 GCA_035571175.1 Steroidobacteraceae bacterium
ACCGATGTGGTGAGCGCCACCGAAAGAATGGAGCACGCGCAGTGACGGCGATGGCGCAACCCGTCTCGCCGCTTTCGGTTGGCAGTTTGACGCAGCTCACCTTGAGCCTGGTGGCCATTGTCGCGTTGATTTTCGCCATCGGCTGGGTAATGAAGCGCTTCAAATTGGCGGCGCCTCGCGGCTCCCTGGATTCCGGCGTGCTCGAGGAACTCAAGGTGGGGCCGCGAGAACGCATCGTATTGATTCGCATCGGTGACGCCCAAGTTTTGGTCGGCATCGGAGCCGGCGGTGTGGTGCCGTTGACGCCGCTGGCCGCACCGATCGCGCTAAAAACCGTCGCCGCCGCACCGGCGTTTGCCGAGCGCATGCGGGAATTGATGAAGCGATCGGGCGGGTCGCCGCCCGCCGCACCGCCCGGCATTTCCCCGTGAAATACCTGCGCAGCGTCATGCGCCGCCGAATGATTTGGATCGGGCTGCTGGCGCTGGCGCCGTTCGGCGCGGCGCTTGCACAAGTCTCGCTGCCGGCGGTGGCTGTCAAAACCGCGGCAGACGGCGTGCAGACCTACTCGCTCACCTTTCAGATTTTGATCTTGATGACCCTGCTGACGCTGTTGCCGGCCATTCTGCTGGCAATGACGGCATTCACGCGCATCATCATCGTGCTGTCGATTCTACGCCAGGCGCTCGGCATGGCGACCACGCCGTCGAACCAAGTGCTCACGGGTCTGGCGCTTTTTCTGACTTTCTTCGTGATGGGTCCGACGCTCGAGCAGTCCTACGCCACGGGCATCAAGCCGTTCATGGACGGTAAGCTTGCCGGCGAGGTGGCAATCGAGCGCACGGTCCAGCCGCTGAAGAAATTCATGCTGGCCCAGACGCGCGAGAATGATTTGCAGCTATTTGCCAAGCTCTCCGGCAAGCCGCAGTTTGCCAGTGCCGACGACGTACCGCTGACGGTATTGGTTCCGACTTTCATCACCAGTGAGCTGAAGACGGCGTTTCAAATCGGCTTCATGGTCTTCATTCCCTTTTTGGTGATAGACCTGGTGGTCGCCAGCGTCTTGATGTCGATGGGCATGATGATGCTGTCGCCGGTGCTGGTGTCGTTGCCGTTCAAGATCATGCTGTTCGTCGTGGTCGATGGCTGGACCCTTCTTATTGGGACGCTGGCGTCGAGTTTTCATCAATGACGCCGGAAAACGTCATGGACCTGGCGCACAAGACGCTGCTGGTGACCTCGCTGGTTGCCGCGCCGCTGCTGCTCATCGCACTCATCACCGGATTGGTGATCGGCATGCTGCAGGCCGCCACACAGATCAATGAATCCACCTTGAGCTTCATCCCGAAGCTGCTGATGCTGGTGCTCACCCTGTTCGTGGCGGGTCCTTGGATATTGCGCGTCCTGATCGATTTCACGCGCGATTTGTACGCCGCCATTCCCGCGGTGATCGGCTAGGCGAACATGCAACCGCTGACCCTCAACGTGTCCGACGTCTCGATGTGGGTGGGCCGCATGTGGTGGCCGGTGCTGCGCATCAGCGGATTTGTGCTCACCGCGCCCGCCACCAGCGAGGCGGTGATACCGCGCCTCGTCAAGATCGTGCTGACGTTGGCCCTGGCATTCCTGATGGCCCCCCTGGTGCAGGTGCCGGCGGACCTGTCGATCTTTTCGGCAGCCGGGATGCTCAGCGCGGTGCTGGAGCTGCTCATCGGCGTGTCGATCGGCATGGTCGTGCAGCTGGCGTTCGAGGCGCTGGTGTTCGCCGGGCAAAGCGTCTCGCTGACCATGGGGCTGGGCTTTGCGACCTTGGTCGATCCGCAACGCGGAGCGCAAACCCCGGTCCTCGGCCAGATGTTCATGATCTTCGGCACTTTGATCTACCTCGCGATCAACGGGCATTTGATGCTGCTCGGCGCCTTGGCGCAGAGCTTTCATTCGCTGCCGATCGGCGCAGCCCAGGTGGACAAGAATTTTCTGCTGTCGGTGGTGCTGTGGGGGGCGCGAGTCTTCGATGCCGGCCTGCTCATCGCGCTGCCGGCGGTGATCGCGCTGGTGATCGTCAATCTCGCCCTCGGCGTGGTGACTCGCGCCGCGCCGCAGCTGAATCTGTTCGGCATCGGTTTCACCATCACCTTGCTGGCCGGCTTTTTCGTGCTCATCGCCGGCCTCGACGGCATCATGTCGGGAATTTCCAGCCTCATTCACAGTGCGCTGGCAGCGGTTTCGGAACTGGTCGGCTCGCCCGCCGCGGGAGTGCCCTGATGGCCGAATCCGAAATGGGGGGCGAACGCACCGAGGAACCTTCGCAACGACGCTTACAGGAAGCGCGCGAACGCGGGCAAATACCGCGTTCCCGGGAACTCACCAACTTCGCAACCATGATCGGCGGCAGCGCCGCGCTGGTTGCCATCGGCGGATCGCTCACCGCCCGCCTATCGCAAATGATGCGCAAGAGTCTGTCGATCGATGCGAGCACCCTGCGCAATACGGATTCGATGGCGGCATCGCTCGGCGACGCCGGCGTGAGCGCAGTGCTGGCGCTGCTGCCGGTGTTCGGCGCGCTCGTTGCGCTGGTGCTGCTGGCATCCGTGCTGCTGGGCGGATGGAATTTCAGTCCTCGCGCGATGACGCCCGATTTTTCGCGCTTGAGTCCACTGGCGGGATTGCAGCGCTTATTCGGCTTGCGCGGCCTCACGGAACTGGGCAAAGCCCTGCTCAAGTGTTTGGTGGTCGGCGGGGTTTGCGCCGGCATCGTGGCCTGGATATTCGGCGATGTCCTGTCGCTGGCGCGCATGGCGCCGCGTGCTGCAGTCGGCCGTGGTGCCGGACTCTTGAGCTGGGCCTTCGTTTGGCTGTGCGCTTCGCTCGCGCTGGTGGCGATGGTCGACGTGCCGTTGCAGCTGTTTCAATTCAAGCGCGCCTTGCGCATGACGCGCCAGGAGTTGCGCGACGAATCCAAGGAGATGGATGGCCGCCCCGAAACCAAGCAGCGCATACGCCAGATGCAGCAAACCCTGGCGCGCCGCCGGATGATGCACAAGGTTCCGACCGCCGACGTGGTAATCGTCAACCCGACGCACTTCGCGGTGGCCCTGAAGTACGACCCCATGAAAATGCGGGCGCCGCGCGTGCTTGCGAAGGGCGTCGACATGGTCGCCCAGAACATCCGCCGCATCGCCGAGGAACATCGCGTCCCGCTATTCGAGTCGCCGAAGTTGGCGCGGGCGTTGTATCGGTCGACTGACCTCAACAAGGAAATCCCGGCGGGACTGTATGTGGCCGTGGCGCAGGTTCTGTCGTACATCTTCAGGCTGCGCACCTTGAATCCGACAGCCGCGGCGCGCATGGCGCGCCCGGACCCCAAAGTCGGCGATGAGTATTCAGACGCATGAACACGCGCGCCGCAGTAGCGACCTTCGGCGAATTCGCCCGCAACGGTTTGGGTGTGCCGCTGCTGGTGATGGTGGTTCTCGCCATGATGGTGCTGCCACTGCCGGCATTTCTCTTGGACGTGTTCTTCACCTTCAACATTTCGCTGTCGCTGATGATCTTGCTGGCGGTGATCTACGTAAGGCGTGCGCTCGAGTTCGCCACCTTCCCGACGGTACTGCTCGGCGCCACGCTGCTGCGTTTGGGCCTCAATGTGGCCTCGACCCGCATCGTGTTGATCAACGGCCATACCGGATCACAGGCCGCGGGCCATGTCATCGCCGCGTTCGGCCATTTCGTGGTCGGCGGTAACTATGCCGTGGGCATGGTCGTGTTCACCGTGCTGGTGATCATCAACTTCGTCGTGATCACCAAGGGCGCGGGCAGAATCTCCGAGGTCAGTGCGCGCTTCACTTTGGACGCCATGCCCGGACGGCAAATGGCGATCGACGCCGATTTGAACGCCGGCATCATCACACAAGCTGATGCCATCATCCGCCGGCAGGAAGTTCGGGAGGAAGCCGACTTCTACGGTGCAATGGATGGCGCGAGCAAGTTCGTGCGCGGCGACGCCATTGCCGGCATTTTAATCGTGTTCATCAATCTGTTCGGCGGCACCATTATCGGCGCGGCGCAGCACGGCATGTCGCTCGCCGATGCGGGCCGCACCTATGCACTGCTGACGATCGGCGACGGTCTGGTCGCACAGATTCCGGCCTTGCTGCTGTCCGTGGCCGTCGCCATTTTGGTCACGCGCGTTTCGCGTCCGCATGACATGAGCCAGCAGATCGTGGCGCAGGTACTGGGTCAGCCCCGGGCGCTGGCGGTCACCAGCGGCATACTCGCCCTGCTCGGCATCATTCCCGGCATGCCGAATGTGGTGTTTCTGGCGATGGCCGGCGTCTGCGCCGTGGGTGCCTACTTTTTGGGAAAACGCGCCGCGCCCAGCAAGGCTGCCGCAGCCGCGCCCGCCGCGGCGGCGGCGGGCGTTCCCGCGGAACACAAAGAACTGTCGTGGGACGACGTCGAACAGGTCGATCTCATCGGGCTCGAGGTCGGCTATCGCTTGATACCGCTGGTGGACCGCAATCAGGGCGGAGAATTAATGGGGCGCATCAAGGGCGTGCGCAAGAAGCTGTCCGAGGAACTCGGCTTCCTGGTGCAGGCGGTTCACATACGCGACAACCTGGAACTTGGTCCGAATTCCTATCGCATCACCATTCTCGGCGCGCCGGTTGGCGAGTCTGAAGTGTTTCCGGACCGGGAACTGGCCATCAATCCGGGACAAGTGGCGGGCACGCTGCCGGGATCTGCCACCAAGGATCCGGCATTCGGATTGGATGCAATCTGGATCGACAAGTCGCGTCGCGAGCAAGCCCAGGCCCAGGGATATACGGTGGTTGACTCCAGCAGCGTGATTGCGACTCATCTCAGCCACTTATTGCAATCGCACGCGCATGAGCTGTTGGGTCATGAGGAAGTGCAGCAGTTGCTGAATCGCTTGAGCAAGACTGCGCCCAAACTCATCGAAGACCTGGTGCCGAAGCTGTTGCCGATGAGCGTGGTGGTAAAGGTGCTGCAGTATCTCCTGCTGGAGCGTGTGCCCATCCGCAACCTGCGCACCATCTGCGAAACGCTCGCCGAACTCGCACCCAAGTCCCAGGATCCGGTGGTATTGGTGGCCGCCGTGCGCGTCGCGCTCGGCCGCAGCATCGTGCAAAGCATCGGCGGCCTGCGCCAGGAATTGCCAGTGATCACGTTGGATCCTGCGCTTGAGCAGGTCCTGCAGGATTCCATGGCGGGCGGCGGCGACGCGGCGCCCGGATTTGAACCCGGTCTTGCCGACAGGATTCAAACCGCGCTCGGCGACAGTACGCGGCGACAAGAGGCGGCAGGCGAACCGGCGGTGCTGCTGGTCGCGCCGAAGATTCGCCCATGGATCGCCCGATTGATGCGCCACTCCACCCCGACACTTGCCGTGCTGGCTTACAACGAGATTCCGGAAAATCGCCGCATCCGCGTGATCGCCGCGGTCGGACGCTGAGAAACAACTTGATTCACGGAGGTTGACATGAAAATAAAACGCTATACGGCGGTCAGCATGCGGGCAGC
>DATMKO010000026.1:0-10927 GCA_035571175.1 Steroidobacteraceae bacterium
TGGCGTCCCTCGATGTTGTAGTAGGGTTGATCCTGGTGCCAGGGCGTCGGCTGCCGCGTGCCCGGCTCCTTGGTCAGCATGTGATCGTGATACAGCCGCGCCGTCGAACTTTGCATCAGCCGGCCGGCGGCCTCGGACAGGGACGATTCGAATATGAAGCGGCGGTAGTGCTCGTTGTCCTGCCAGTTGCAGAAGTCCTCCACGAAGTACCCCGGATCGTCGGCTGCGCTCGCCACTTTGGCGCGGGGGCTCAAGGCGGCGAGGTTGGCATCGATGCCGCGCCGCAAGATTTGCATCTCCTCAGGGCGAAACAGCTGGCGGATGCAGACCGCGCCGTCGCGCTGAAACGCTGCGACCGACTCATCGTCGATCATGCCGGCAACGCTCGCAGAATTTCCTCGAGCAGCGCGGCTCCCCGGTACGCAAAGCCCGTGTAAACCTGCAGCAGATTCGCGCCCGCGCGCAACATGCCAAGGGCGCTGTCCGCATTCACGATGCCGCCGACACCGATAATCGGAAAGCTCGTGCCCAGTTCAGCGCGCAGCTGGGAAATTACCCGCACGGATCTTGGATGCAGCGGCGCGCCGCTCAAGCCTCCTTGATGCGCAACCGCGGCGGAGCCCACGACAGTCAAATCAGTGGAAGTATTCGTGGCTATCACCCCGTCAACGCCCAAGTTTTTCAAATTCCGCGCGAGCACGGAAATTTGTTCCTCGCTCAAGTCCGGCGCCACCTTGACCAGCAGCGGCACCTTCTTTGCGAAGCGTGCCTGAAGCGCGTGCCGCTCTTCAAGCAGGCTGCCAACAATTCGCTGCAGGCCATCGCCGGCCTGCAGCTCGCGCAGTCTCGCCGTATTCGGCGAGGAGACATTCACGGCGACGTAGTCCGCGCAATCGTAGACCTTTCGCAGGCAGGCAAGGTAGTCGTCCTGTGCATTCTCCAGCGGCGTATCGAAATTCTTGCCGATGCTGATGCCGCGTATTCCCCGGAAGCGGCTGCGCGACAGCCGGGCGATGAGATGGTCGACGCCCTTGTTGTTGAAGCCCATGCGATTGATCAGCGCGCAGCTGTTCGCAACCCTGAACATGCGCGGCTTTGGATTGCCGGGCTGCGGGCGCGGAGTTACGGTGCCCAGCTCGATGTGACTGAACCCCAGCGCGCCCAAGGCGTCCAAGTAATCGCCATTCTTATCGAAGCCCGCGGCCAATCCCAGCGGATGAGCAAACTCAAGCCCGAGACTAAGGACCGACAGACTCGGGGGAACCTTGAGTTCCGGCCATAGCGGTTCGAACCAGCGCAGTCCCGCCAATCCCAAATCATGCGCAGTTTCCGGATCCAGGCGCGTGAGGATGGGCAGTGAGGCCTGCGCGATGCGCCATACGGCGCTGCGCCTCATACGTAGCTCCAGGCCGCCAGCGCGCCCAAATAGAAGCAGGCCTCGGTGAGCAGTTGAATCATATCCCGGGCGTTGCTCGAAGCGGCCGCTCGCTTGAGTTTCAGCAACGCGACGCAACCCAAGCCGACGATGACCGCGGCCGCCAGCCCGATCAGGCCGGGAATACCCAGCAGGGCGGCCGGCGCAAAGCCGATCAGCAGCGCAAGACTCAAGGAGCCGTTGGGAATTCTCGTCACCGACACCGCGAGCGCGAAGCTCGCGGCGAGGCCGCAGATCATGATCAACCCCAACGCGAAGTTCGAAGGTGCCGCAAACGGCAGCTTGGCGGCAGACAGCGACATGAGCGCGTTGTACTTGATCAGCAGGCAAAACACCCAACTCACCAGATCCATGCGGGTCGCCGGCGATGTGTTGCCGAACCCGGTGGTCAGCAGCGCGGTCGCCGTCATGGCCAAAATCAGCGCGACGTTCGCAGGCCAGATCTGCGCACCCAGCCAGTAGAGGACGGCGCCCAGGGCACCGATCAGCGCACCGATGAGGGGCGCGAATTTGCCGGCCTCGGCTGTCCGCATCGCGCGCAAGAATCGGGCGCTCAATGGCTCACGCCCGCTTGCGCTCGATCCTAAGCGGCGGCGCCAGTTTGGCCCGCAAATAGCGCGCGGTGTAGGAGGTCTTGTGCTCCGCGATCTGTTCGGGAGTGCCGACGGCGACGATACGTCCGCCCTCGTCGCCGCCCTCGGGCCCCAGATCCACGATCCAATCCGCGGTTTTGATCACATCGAGGTTGTGCTCGATCACGATGACCGTATTGCCCTCGTCGCGCAGACGCTGCAACACGACGAGCAGCTGTGCGATGTCCGCGAAATGCAGACCGGTGGTCGGTTCGTCGAGAATATACAAGGTGCGCCCGGTGGCGCGCTTCGACAGTTCCTTCGCCAGCTTGACGCGCTGCGCCTCTCCGCCCGACAGCGTGGTCGCGCTCTGACCCAGGCGCACGTAGGAGAGGCCGACGTCGAGCAGGGTTTGCAGTTTGGGCTGCACGGTCGGCACGGCGGAAAAGAACGGCAGGGCGTCCTCCACCGTGAGATCGAGGATCTCCTGGATGTTCTTGCCCTTGAAGCGAATCTCCAGGGTTTCACGGTTGTAGCGTTTCCCCTTGCACACGTCGCAGGGCACGTAGACATCCGCGAGAAAATGCATTTCCACCTTGATCACGCCGTCACCTTGACAGGCCTCGCAGCGCCCGCCCTTGACGTTGAAGCTGAAGCGGCCGGCGGCGTAACCGCGGGCGCGCGCCTCCGGCACGGCGGCAAAGATCTCGCGGATAGGAGCGAACAGACCCGTGTAGGTGGCAGGGTTGGAGCGGGGCGTTCGCCCAATCGGGCTCTGATCTATTTCAATCACCCGATCGATGTAATCCAGACCCTCGATGCGATCGAAGTGCGCAGTGCCGGCGGCCGCATGGTTGAGCTGGGTGGCCACCGCACGAAACAAGGTATCGTTGATGAGAGTCGATTTGCCGGAACCGGATACGCCGGTGACGCAGGTCATCAGTCCGAGCGGAAATTCCGCGGTGACCTTCTTTAGATTGTTGGCCGTCGCGCCGACAACGCGCAGCAGCCGCTTCGGATCGGGCGTGCGCCTCAAGGCGGGAATCTCGATTCGGCGCCGGCCACTCAAGTATTGTCCGGTGATCGACTCGGGATGGGCGGCAACCTCGGCCGCCGTTCCCTGCGCCACGACGGCGCCGCCGTGCACCCCCGCTCCGGGACCCAGATCAACGACGTGATCGGCCTGGCGGATGGCGTCCTCATCGTGTTCGACCACGATCACGGTGTTGCCGAGATCGCGCAAATTCGCCAGCGTGTCGAGCAGCCGCTGATTGTCGCGTTGATGCAAGCCGATCGACGGCTCGTCCAGGATGTACATGACGCCGACCAAGCCGGAGCCGATCTGGCTGGCGAGCCGGATGCGCTGCGCCTCGCCGCCGGACAAGGTGTCGGCACTGCGGTTCAAGGTGAGATAGCCGAGCCCCACATTGCCGAGGAATCCCAGCCGATCGCCGATTTCCTTGACGATCTTGACCGCGATTTCTCCGCGCCAACCCGGGAGCTTGAGCTTGCCGAACAACTCCAAGGCGCTTGCCACCGACAGCGCCGACACTTCGGGCACGCTCATGCCGTCGACGAACACGTTTCTCGCGGCGCGATTCAAGCGGGTTCCCAGGCAATCCGGACAAGGCCTGGAGGAGCGGTATTTGGCGAGCTCTTCGCGCACCGCGACCGACTCGGTCTCGTTGTAACGGCGCTCGAGATTTCTAACAATGCCCTCGAAGGTGTGTTTGCGGTTGATGGTGCCGCCCTTGCCATCCAGGTACTTGAATTCGATCTGCTCGTCGGCGCTGCCGAACAGCACCAGATCCTTGATTTTCTGCGGCAAGGTTTCGAACGGCGCTTCGATGTCGAACTTGGCGTGCCGCGCCAGCGATTGAATCAACTGAAAGTAATACGCGTTGCGCCGGTCCCAGCCGCGCACCGCGCCGCCGGCGAGCGACAGATGCGGATTCGCGACGATTTTTTCAGGATCGAAGAATTCCTGGGTGCCCAGTCCGTCGCAGGTGGGGCAGGCGCCAACCGGGCTGTTGAAGGAGAACAACCGCGGCTCCAGTTCGCTCAACGCATAGTTGCAGACGGGGCAGGCGAATTTGTCCGAGAAGGTAAGTTCTGGACGGGCGGGATCATCCATATAAGCGATGCGCGCGACGCCCTGACCCAGCCGCAGGGCGGTCTCGAACGATTCCGCCAAGCGTTGACTCAAATCCGGCCGCACCTTGAAGCGATCGACGATGGCTTCGACGGTGTGTTTGCGGCGCACGTCGAGCTTGGGCGCCTGATCCAGCTCGACCACCCTGCCGTCGATTCGGGCACGCACGAAGCCGCCGGCCTGCAGTTCCTCGATGAGCTCGGCGTGCTCGCCTTTGCGCTCGGCGATGGCCGGAGCCAGCAGCATCAGTGCCGTCCCTTCCGGATTCTGCAGCACGGCGTCCACCATCTGGCTTACCGTCTGGGCGGCGAGATCGATTTGATGATCGGGACAGCGCGGCGTGCCGGCGCGCGCGTACAGCAGGCGTAGATAGTCGTAAATTTCCGTCACCGTGCCCACCGTCGAACGCGGATTGTGCGAAGTCGATTTCTGTTCGATGGAGATGGCCGGCGACAGGCCCTCGATGGTGTCGACGTCCGGCTTCTCCATCATCGACAGGAATTGCCGGGCATAAGTGGACAGTGATTCCACATAACGGCGTTGGCCTTCCGCATAAATGGTGTCGAAGGCCAGCGAGGATTTGCCGGAACCCGACAGGCCGGTCAACACGATCAATCGATCGCGGGGCAGGTCGAGATCGATATTCTTGAGGTTGTGTGTCCGGGCACCCCGGATTCGGATATTTTGCATCTAACCGATTACTATACGCGCCGCGTCAAGTGTGGGTAAAACACCCCCTGTGCCGTTTGGCGCCTGGACTGCGAGCGCGCATTTGTGGGTCAATGCGGGCCCCAAGGGTCTCTTTGGGGCGTAACTTGGCGTGTACAATACTCAACTGATTCGGTTAGCGGGGGTAGGACATGGCGCGCGGCGTAAACAAAGTCATTTTGGTGGGAAACCTGGGCGCAGATCCCGAAACCCGCTCGATGCCAAGCGGCACGACGGTCACCAACATCCGCATTGCCACCAGTGAATCCTGGAAGGACAAGGCTTCCGGCGCACAACAGGAACGCACCGAATGGCACAGCATTGCGCTATTCGGCCGCTTGGGGGAAATCGCCGCCGAATATCTGCGTAAAGGCTCGCAGGTGTTCGTCGAGGGCAAGCTGCGCACCCGCAAATGGCAGGATAAGCAGGGCAACGACCGGTTTTCGACGGAAATCATCGCCGACAATATGCAAATGTTGGGCGGTCGGGCTGGCGGCGCTCCGGGCGGCGCGGACCGCGCTGCGGGTGCAAGCGCTGCCCCGCGCGATGACTACGATCAATCGCCGGCTCCTGCGGGCGGAAAAGAGGAATTCGACGACGACATCCCCTTCTGAGCGAGGCCTAAAATGCGGGAGAAAACCACACTGTGCACCTGGGTCAAGGCACTTTGCCGCGCTTTGGACGCCGCCGGATGCGATAGTGCGAGCCTGCTTGCCGAAGCGGGATTCGAGGCAAATGCCCTGGACGGGCCGACGGCACGCTGTGCGTTGAGTTCAAGCCTGCGCCTGTGGAGTCTCGCCATGGCAGCTACCGGCGACCCCGCTTTCGGCCTCAAGGTCGCGAGCCACATCAAGCCCACGAGTTTCCATGCCCTAAGCTATGCGATATCGGCAAGTTCCACGCTCAAAGAGGCTTTCGAGCGCGCGCAGCGCTACAGTCACATCGGCAGCGATGCGATCGACTACGAATTCTCGCTGTGCGGTTCCGAGTATCACTTCATCATCGCGCCGTCCGCTGATCTCGGCGATGAGCCCATCGATGCACTGGTAGGCAGTCACCTGCGAATGTGCCGCTCGCTGATCGGGCGCGACTACTCGCCGCTACGCATCGAGTTCCGCCGCTCGCGACCCTCGAAAATCGATGACTTCCTGAGACTGCTGCGCGCGCCCTTGGTATTCGATGCGCCCCAGACCCGGTTGGTGTTCGACCGCGAGAGCATCGAGCGGCCCTTGGAAAGCGGCAATCCGGAGCTGGCGCGGCACAACGACGCGATCGCCCTGAAGTACCTATCGCAACTCGAGCGCGAGAACACCGAAGTCCGGGTGCGCGAGGTGTTGCCGCAATGCCTGGCGAGCGGCGAGCCGTCCCAGGACGACATCGCGGAAATTCTCGGCATGAGCGCCCGCACTCTGCAGCGCAAACTGGGCGAGGCCGGCACGACCTACAAGGAGATTCTCGACGATACGCGCCGCGAATTGGCATTGGCGTACCTGAGCACGCCGCGGCACAGCGTCAGCGATGTCACGTACTTGTTGGGATTCTCGGCCGGCAGCTGCTTCACGCGGGCGTTTCGCCGCTGGACCGGTTGTTCACCCTCCGATTGGCGCGCCGGCAGGATGGCGCGGCCGACGCCGCAAAGATATTTGCCGAGCCCGCGAAATCTGTCGAGCCCCGATTTTGGCCTGCCCGATTTAACCCTGTCTCTTTAAGATCCCCGGTGCAGGTACCCATCAAGAGCGGCGGCACCGCACTCAATCTGGAAGTCGAGCAATTCGGGGCGCCTGCCAAGGGCACCATCATTCTGATCATGGGCTTGGGCACGCAGCTCATCGCGTGGCCGATGGAATTTTGCCAAGGGCTGGTCGACTCGGGCTACCGCGTGATCCGCTTTGACAACCGCGATGTCGGCCTATCGACCAAATTCGAGTCCGCAGGCGTACCCGACGTGCGCGCGGCGGGCTCGCGGCACTTGCTGCATTTGCCGGTTGTGGCGCCCTATACGCTCAAGGACATGGCGCAGGACGTGGTCGGGCTCATGGACGCGCTCGCCATCGATCGGGCCCACATGGTGGGCGCCTCGCTCGGCGGCATGATTGCGCAATTGCTCGCTTCCCTGCACACCACGCGGGTGGCGACGCTGACCAGCATCATGTCCGGGCCCGGCGCTCCGATGCCCTGGGATTCAACTCTTAAGGCGCGCCGGGCGCTGATGGCGCGGCCGCCGGCCAACGCCACCGCCGAAGACATGATTCGCATGCGCATGCAGGTATACAGAGTCATCGCGGGCCCCGATCAATCCATGCCCGAAAAGCTGCTGCGCGATCTGGCGACGCGTTCCGTGGAGCGCTCGATTGATACCAAGGGATCTTCGCGCCAGATGGTGGCCGCCCTGGCCACCGGCAGTCTCAAAAAGCGCATGCGCGATATTCATGTGCCCACCTTGATCATTCACGGCAGGCACGATCCGCTTATTTCATCGCGGCGATCGCAGCAGCTGCATCGTGGTATTGCCGGCAGCAAGCTCATGATTCTGGATGGCATGGGTCACAATTTACCAACGGCTCTGGTACCGCAGCTGGTCGCGGCCATCGCCGCCAATTGCGCGCAGGGGTCGTAAAGCCCCAAGTCCTTAAGTTTGCGTCCCGAGCGAGGTTTCCAACTCGCTGGCGAGCGCTATGAGCCGCGGCCGTACTTTTTCCAGCAGAAAATCTCTCGATACCATGTAGGCGGGGGCGCCGCAGTTGATCGCCATCGGCGGCAATCCGCCGCCCGGCCTCACCGGCACCGCGATGGCGTTGACATCCTTCTGCCATTCGCCAAATGAGCTGCACACGCCAAGTTCCCGGATATCGCGTAATGCCCGGGCCACACCCTCATTGAGTTCCGGCCAGCGCTCGTCGGTGGCCAGCTCGCGCACTCGCTCCATGATCTCATCCCGTTCCTGTGCAGGCACCGCGGTGAGATAGGCGCGGCCCATGGCCGAGGTGGCTATTTGAATGCGCGCGCCCATGTCCAGACTCAAGGTGACTGCCGCCGAGCCACGCACCACATCGATGTAGACCATGGAGAGGCGGTCTCGCGTGCCGAGGCTCACCATGCATTGGCCGAACTCGGCCAAATCCTGCATGAGCGGATGCGCCAGTTTGCGGATGTCGAGACGGGCCAGCATTGCGCTGCCGAGGCTCAAGGTGGCGGTGCCGAGGCTGTACTTGGCACTCTCCTCCACGAACACCAGATAACCCAATTTGGTCAGCGTATTCGTCAGCCGCGACACAGTGGACTTGGGCAAACCGCAGCGTCGCGCAAGATCCTGATTGCCGAGCATGCGGTCGCCATGGCGGAAGCAGGCGAGCAATTCCAATCCGCGCGCCAGTGCGTTTACGAAATGCCGATCCGCCGGGGCCTTGATCATTGACAATCCCTGAGAGGTATCCGCATAATTTTGCACTATTTCAGAATTAAATTCTGTACTGCAGAACAAATCGGCGGACTTCCCTCATGCGTCTAGAATTTACCGTGGAAGAGCAGGCCTTCCGTGAGGAGGTGCGCGCCTTCCTCAAGGAACAGCTGCCGGCGCAGATACGCGAAAAGGTGCTGAACGGCTGGGAACTGTCCCGGGCGGACCACGTCCTGTGGCAGCGCCGGCTGCACGATCGAGGCTGGGGGGGCATGAGCTGGCCCAAGGAATTCGGCGGTCCGGGCTGGAATTCCGTACAGCAATACATCTTCGAAGAGGAGTCGGCGCTGGCCGGCGCGCCGCGGCTGATTCCGTTTGGCACCAAAATGGTCGCGCCGGTGATCATGGCCTTCGGCAGCGCCGCCCAACAGCAGCGCTTTCTGCCGAAGATAAGCTCCGCAGAAGAGTGGTGGTGCCAGGGGTATTCGGAACCCGGGGCCGGATCGGACCTGGCGTCGCTCAAAACGCGTGCCCTGCTGGACGGCGATCACTACGTCGTCAACGGCCAGAAGACCTGGAACACGCTCGGCCAGTACGCCGATTGGATCTTCTGTCTGGTGCGCACCGACCTTACGGCCAAGCCGCAGTCCGGCATCAGTTTTTTGTTGATCGACATGAAGAGCCCGGGCATCACCGTGCGACCGATCACGCTGCTGGACGGCAGTCATGAGGTCAATGAGATCTGGTTCGAGGATGTGAAGGTGCCGATCCAGAATCGCATCGGCGATGAAAACAAGGGCTGGACCTACGCCAAGTTTCTCCTCGGACACGAGCGCACCAATATTGCCGGCGTCGGCGGCTCCAAGCGAGAGCTGCAGCGGCTGAAGCGAATCGCGGCGCAGGAACTCAAGAATGGCCGGCCATTGATCGAGGATCCGTTGTTCGCAGCGCACATCGCCCAGATCGAGATCGATCTGTGGGCGCTGGAAATCACGAATCTGCGCGTTCTTTCCGGCGAGCGCGGTTCCCGCGCGCCCGGCCCGGAGGCTTCGATTCTCAAGATCCGCGGTACTGAAATCGGACAGCGCATCTCGGAGCTCATGATGCGCGCGGTCGGACCTTACGCGCTGCCGTTTCGCCGCGAAGCGATGGCAGCCGGCTGGCAGTCGGATCCGTCGCGCGAGCCGGCCGGACCGCGCTATGCCGCGACCCTGGCGGCCGCCTACATGAATCTGCGCAAGCTGTCGATTTTCGGCGGTACCAACGAAATTCAGAAGAACATCATTTCCAAGATGATAGTGGGCCTCTAAGAGAGCCGCGCCATGAACTTCGAATTCAGCGACGAGCAGCGACAGCTGCATGACAGCGTCGAGCGCTACCTCGCCGAGCAGTACAGCTTCGATAAATTTCGCGCCATCAACGCATCGCAGGCCGGTTGGGACAAGGCTGCCTGGGCGGGATTGGCGGAGCTCGGCGTGCTCGCCCTCAACGTCCCGGCGGCGCAGGGCGGCCTTGGATTCGGGCCGCTGGAAACGCTGGCCATGATGGGTCCCTGCGGCCGAAGTTTGCTGCTCGAACCACTCCTGAGCAGCGCGGTAATCGCAACCGCGGCATTGCGCGCCTACGCCGCTGACGCACAGGCCCAAGGGCTCTTGACGCGAATGGCCGGCGGCCAGGCAATCGCAGTGCTCGCACATTTCGAGAAAGACTCGCGCTTCGAGACTCAATGGGTGAGCACGCGGGCGGTGCGATCCGAAGCGGGCTACCGGCTCGACGGCCACAAGGCCGTGGTCATGCACGCCGCGGCCGCCGACACGCTGCTGATTTCGGCCCGCACCGCGGGGGATGCCGGCGACGCCGTCGGCGTCACGCTGTTTCGGGTGCCGAGGGACGCGCCGGGCCTGACTTTGGACTCGTACGCCACCATCGACGGTCAGCGCGCGGCCGATGTGTACTTGAAGGGCGTTGAGGTGCCGGCGGCCGGCCGCTTAAGCGCGGAAGGCGCGGCACTGGCGGCCATCGAAGCGGCCCTCGACATCGGGCTCGCCGCGCTGTGCGCGGAAGCGGTTGGCGTGATGCAGGCGCTGCTCGATGCCACCGTCACCTACGTGCAGAACCGTCAGCAATTCGGCGTGCCCATAGGCCGTTTCCAAGCCCTGCAGCATCGCATCGCTGATATGCTGATACACCTGGAGCAGGCGCGGTCCATGAGTTATCTGGCCGCGCTGCGTTGCGCCGACGAGAATGTCAGCGAGCGGCGCCGCGCGCTGTCGGCCGCCAAGGCGGTGATCGGCCAGGCATGCCGCTTCGTGGGACAGCAGGCGGTGCAATTGCACGGCGGCATGGGCATGACGGACGAACTCATCGTCAGCCATTGGTTCAAACGGCTTACCGCGGCAGAATTGATGTTCGGCGACAGCGATGCTCACCTGCAGCGCTACGCCGCGCTCACACGCTGATCGATATTTTCAAAGGAACACGCAATGGCTCAATTGGCTAAAGCAGTAATAGCGCGCGAACTAAACAAACCCGTGGTGGTGGAAACGATCGAAGTGGCGGCACCGCGCCACGGCGAAGTCACCTTGCGCCTGGCCGCCTGCGGCGTCTGCCACAGCGATCTTTCGGCCACCAACGGCACGCTGCAAATGCCGCTGCCGCTGGTG
>DATMKO010000027.1:0-7603 GCA_035571175.1 Steroidobacteraceae bacterium
CTCCAGGAGCCAGCGCTTGCCTGCCGACGTCGTTAATTGACGACATGCCTTGCGAACCACGCGAACTTGCAGTTACTTTGTACGGCAAAGTAAAAAGATGTCAAGCTACCGGCCGGCCGCGTTGGACCGATGTCGCGGCTCTGATTCGATATTGGCTACGCCGGTCGTGACATGAGGTTTTGAGATGCGCTTGGATATAACTCAGAGGCCGCGGCTTTGGCTGCCCGTGCTGTTGCTCCCCATGCTGGTGTTGACCTCGAGCAGGAGTTACGCCGGATTTGATCATGAATGGTCGCTCGATGAAAACGGCATCTGGGCCAGGAAGTATCAAACCGCGCTTCAGGATGGAGTTATTGCGCTCGAACTGGCGGGAAGCTTGTGGTACGGGAATGACGATGAACTGGGCCACACTTACTGGCAGACGCTCGATTCGTCGGTGATTTCCGGCGTCGCCGCTCAGCTACTCAAGTACGGCTTCAGCCGCGCCCGCCCTTACCAGGGCGACAATCCCAATGCATGGTTCAAGGGCAGCGGTTATCAGAGCTTTCCGAGCGGCGAAGTCACCCTGCAGGCGAGCTTCGTCACGCCATTCATCGTGAACTACGCCCGGCAGGATCCTTGGGTGTGGGCGCTGGAGCTCCTGCCGGCGTACGACGCCATCGCGCGCTTGAAAAGCCAGGCGCATTGGCCGACCGACGTCATCGCCGGGTGGGCCCTGGGGACGGGTGTGGGGTATTGGAGCACCACTCGCGCCGTTCCGCTGTCGGTTCAGATCCTGCCGGGCGGATTGTCGGTAGGATTTTCAAAGCGCTTCTGACCACTTTGCTGCGCAGAGCAGCTGCGACATTTTGCACGCAGAAGAGTTCCCGCTCGGAAAGGGCATTGCCAAAGCGCGTACGGTGGCGTCATATGGAGCGTATCGGGTAAAATGACGACTTTATAATGGCAGTGTCCTGCAGCCGCCAATAGAATTGAATTTTGTTGAGGAAGTAATCCCATCGCTAGCACATTGCTGACATGGTGCGGATATGCGCTTGGCGCGGCCGCGATGATCTACGGGGTGGTCGCTTGGCTGGCGGTTCGCACGCGGCTTCGCGCAGCGCCGGGACCCCGGCGCGACCTGCCCGCGGCGACGGTACTGAAACCACTTTGCGGCGCAGAGACTGAAACCTACGAATGCCTGCGATCGTTTTGCGATCAAGAGTATCCGGCGTTTCAAGTGATCTTCGGCGTCGCCGATCCCAACGATCCGGTCATCGGCATTGCGCAGCGGCTGCAGCGCGAATTCCCGCGGCGTGATCTGCAGATCGTCATCGACAGCAGGCAACACGGCAGCAGCCGCAAGGTGAGCAACCTCGTCAATATGATGGCTTACGCCGACCACGACTACATTGTCGTGTCGGACAGCGACGTCCGCGTGGCACGCGATTACCTCGCCAAAGTCGTGGCTCCGCTGCTCGAGCCTGACGTCGGCATCGTCACCTGTCCGTATCGCGGCGTCTCGCGAGGCGGCCTGTGGTCGCGCTTGGAGGCCATGTTCATCAACGAATGGTTCATGCCGTCGGTTCGGGTCGCCGCCATGGCCGGTTCGCGCGCCTTTGCCTTTGGCGCCAGTATTGCACTGCGGCGCGATGCGCTTTCCCGCATCGGGGGTTTCATGTCGATTGTCGATCAATTGGCCGACGACTATCGTCTGGGCGAGTTGACCCGCGGTGTCGGCTTGCGCACCGTGCTGTCCGACGTGGTGGTCGAGATCGCCGTCGCGGAGCGCAGGTTCGCGGAACTGATCGGACACGAACTGCGCTGGCTGCGCACGATTCGCACGTTGCGGCCAGCCGGCTACAGTTTCAGCTTTGTCACGTTCACGATTCCGGTGGCGCTCATTGGAGCCTGTTTGTCCAGAGGCGCGCTGCCGGTATTGACCATGTTCGCGGCCGCGGCGCTTGCCCGCTGTTTGCTGCATTTGCAAACGCGCCAGGCGAACGCGGGCGCGGCTCAGCTGTTTATAGTGCCCGTTAGGGATATGCTGAGCTTGGGCCTTTGGGCCTTAAGTTTCCGCAATCGCCGCGTACGCTGGCGAGATGACCATTTCGAGGTGACTCCAGATGGTTCCGTCGAATTGGTTGTGAGGGTAACGCCATGAGAACATTATTTTTGCATCCGCCATCATTCGATGGATATGACGGCGGCGCCGGCGCCCGCTATCAAATGAAGCGCGAGGTGCGCTCCTTCTGGTATCCGACGTGGCTGGCGCAGCCCGCCGCCCTGGTCGAAGACTCGAAGCTGATCGATGCGCCGCCGCACCGCTTGAGCTTCGAGGACATCGCCGGGGAGTTCAAGAACCGCGACCTGGTGGTGATGCACACCTCGACTCCATCGTTTAAAGCGGACGTAAAGACGGCCGAGATGATCAAGGCGATCAATCCGGACATCAAGATCGGCTTCATCGGCGCCAAGGTCGCGGTCGAGCCCGAGAAGAGTCTGATCGCCGGACGCGCGGTGGACTTCGTGGCGCGCAACGAATTCGACTTCACCATCAAGGAAGTCGCCGACGGCAAGAATTGGAGCGACATCAAAGGGCTCTCATACCGCAATGGCGAGGGCGCCGTCGTGCACAATGAGAACCGCGAAGTTCTCGAGAACATGGATGCGCTGCCCTGGGTAACGCCGGTGTACAAGCGCGATCTGAAAATCGAGAACTATTTCGGCGGATATCTCAAGCATCCCTATATCTCGTTCTACACCGGGCGCGGCTGCAAATCGCGCTGCACCTTCTGCCTGTGGCCGCAAACCGTGGGCGGGCATAAATATCGGGTGCGCTCGGTCGAGGATGTCGTTGCTGAAATGAAATGGGCGAAGAGCGCCTTCCCGCAGGTGAAGGAATTTTTCTTCGACGATGACACGTTGACCGACAACCTGCCGCGTGTCGAGGCGCTCGCCAGGGAACTCGGCAAGCTCGGCATCACCTGGTCGTGCAATGCGAAGGCCAATGTGCCGCGCAAGACGCTGGAAGTCATGAAGGACAATGGCCTGCGGCTGCTGCTGGTGGGTTATGAATCCGGCAACCAGCAAATTCTGTTCAACATCAAGAAGGGCATGCGCGTGGAGTTCGCGCGCCGCTTCACCAAGGACTGCCACGAACTGGGCATCGTCATCCACGGTACCTTTATTTTGGGTCTGCCCGGCGAGACCAAGGAAACGATTCAGCAGACCTTGGATTTTGCCAAGGAGATCAACCCGCACACGATTCAGGTGTCGCTGGCCGCCCCTTATCCCGGCACCTTCCTCTACCGGCAGGCGAAGGAAAATGGTTGGCTGTACAACGAGGAAATCGATCTGCTGACTCAGGAAGGCACGCAGATAGCGCCGCTGAACTATCCGCACTTGAGCCACACCGAGATATTCGATTCCGTCGAGGACTTCTACAAGAAATTCTATTTCCGTCCGTCCAAGATCGCGTCGATCGTGGCCGAGATGATCGCCAGTCCCGAAATGATGAAGCGCCGGCTGCGCGAGGGTGTGGAGTTCTTTCACTTCCTGCGGACGCGACAGGACACCGCTTGAAGCGATTGATCGTCACGGCGGACGATTTCGGCGCGGCGCGCGAAGTCAACGAAGCCGTCGAAGCGGCGCACCGCGGCGGTGTTCTCACGGCTGCGAGCCTGATGGTCGCGGCGCCGGCGGCAGCGGATGCCGTTGCGCGCGCGCGGCGCATGCCTGCATTGCGTGTCGGCCTGCATGTGGTGCTGGTGGAAGGCCGGCCGATACTGCCGGCATCGAGGCTTAGCCATCTGGTCGACGTCAACGGCGCGTTTCGCTCCGATATGGCTGCGCTCGGTTCTGTTATCGCCATGCGCCGCGAGGCGCGAGCCCAGGTTGCGGCCGAAATCACCGCGCAGTTCGAGGCGTTTCGCGCCACCGGCTTGCCCCTCGACCATTGCAACGCGCACAAGCATTTTCATCTGCATCCGGTTGTCGGCGCCCTGATCGCCGCCATTGGCGCGCGATTCGGTCTGCGCGCGGCGCGCGTGCCCATCGAGCCTCAGCACATACTGCGAAACGTGGAGCGCGTGTGGGGGGCGTCGGCACTGCTGTGGCGGCCGTTCGCGCATCTCCTGCGCCGCCGCTATCGGGCAGCCGGGCTGCTCGTGCCCGATCAGGTCTTCGGACTGCATTGGTCCGGACAGATGAGCAAACAGCGTCTCTCGGGTTTGATCCGCAGCTTGCCGGAGGGCTTGAGCGAGATCTATCTGCATCCGGCCACCGGCCCTTACCAGGGGGCTGCGCCCGGTTATCGGTATCGCGAAGAACTCGAGGCGCTTCAGTCCGCGGAAGTCATCGGGGCGAGCCGCGATGGTTCGTTGCGGCTTGGCGGATTCAGCGATTTCCAGGCGTCGCCGACGGCATTGCACCCGGGCGCAGTGCATGCTGCGATCAGCACCGGGGGTTTGCTGCCGTGAATGCGCCCATGTCGGCGATCTCCGAATCCAGCGCGCAAGAGTCCTTCCCCGACGGACCCATTCGCCGCGGCAGCGAGGCGCATAAGAATCTTTTCTGCCGGACGCTGCTCGATACATTCAATCCCTATAAACCGGCGGTGATCGATTGGCCCGCGCTCGACAAGGAGGCGCGTAATCGCCTGGTGAGCCTGCCCATCTGGGACATTGCCGTGCAGACCGAGGGGCGGGCGCGTACCAATGTGGCCACGTACGCCGCGACCGCATCCGATCCTCTGCTGCGCAAGGCGATCGAGCTCAATGCGTTCGAGGAAGGCCGGCACAAACTGGTGCTTTCCAATCTGGTCGCCGCCTATGGAATTACCCTGGCGCCCGAACCGCCATACGCCGTGAAGGGCGACCCGGAGTGGGCCTTCATGGTGACCGGGTACAGCGAATGCATCGACAGCTTTTTCGCCTTCGGTCTTTTCGAATCGGCCAAGCGTTCCGGATTCTTTCCTGAAGCGCTGGTCGATACCTTCGAGCCGGTCATTCATGAAGAAGCGCGCCACATCCTGTTCTTCGTCAATTGGGCTGCGTGGCATCGACGGACCATGCCGTTCTGGCGGCGGCCGTGGTTCGAGCTGAAAGTCCTCGCAGTCTGGCTGTTTCTGATCTGGGAACGCATTGGCATCGCCCGCGATATGGGAGGCGGCGTACAGGACAACAATTTCACCGTGACCGGCGCGAAGTCGGTCGGCAATGATATAAACGTGGCCACCCTGATCGACATCTGCTTGGCCGAAAACGATCGGCGGATGAGTGCTTATGACAAGCGATTGCTGCGACCCGCCGTGGTTCCGGCGCTGGCGCGACTGGCACGACGTTTCATGCGCGCATAGCGCCGAACGCCTCGGCGCACGATCGCTTACTGCGTGAAACTCCGCATCGCCATTATCGCGGCCCTCGGGCTCGCTCTTGCCCTCTACCTCGTCAGGTATGTCGGCTTTGCCGCGGTATTCTCCGCGGCGGTGGCAGTGGGGTGGGGCGGGTTTGCCATACTTTGCCTGTACGTCTTGGGTCCGTTTTTCATCCTGGGAGCCGCCTGGTACGTTTTGCTGCGCGACTCGCCCCTCAAGGACTTGAGGCTATTTGTCTGGGCGCGCATGGTTCGGGATGCAGCCACCGAAGTGCTGCCTTTCTCCCAGGTCGGTGGCATCGTGATCGGCGCGCGCGCAGCGATTCTGCATGGAATCTCCCAACCCGTCGTGTTTGCCTCGATGATCGTCGATGTGACCACCGAGATGCTGGCGCAGATCGCATACATTGCTGTGGGCGTCGCCATCTTAAGCGCACGCGTTCCGCGTACCCCATTCACGCACTCGCTCACCACAGGCCTCGTGGTCGGGCTCGCGATTGCCGTTATCGTGGGCGCGGTGTTTCTCGCCTTGCAGCGCTACAGCCAGAACATGACGGCGAGGCTGTTGTCGCGTATTTTCCCGGGCGCCGTTGCGGCCACCGCGGGCGTAACCACCGCACTGCAGGCGATCTATCGCTCGCCGCTGCGCGTTGGCATTTCCGTGGCGCTGCATTTTGCAGGATGGATCGCCAGCGCGATCGGCGTATGGATCGCCTTTCGCTTGATCGGCGCGCATCTCGACCTCGCGGCGGTGCTCGCCATCGAGAGCCTGATCTGCGCGACACGCAGCATCGCGGCACTCATCCCCAATGCGCTCGGCGTGCAGGAGGCGGCCTACGCAATTCTCGCGCCGCTGTTCGGAGTCGGAGCCGAGGTCGGGCTCGCCGTATCGCTGTTGAAAAGGGCGCGCGATATTTCGGTCGGAGTGCCGATACTGCTGATCTGGCAGGCTGCGGAAGGCCAGCGCGCGTTTGGTCGAGCGCAGCCCTAAACTAAAGGTTGGCGCACATCGGGCGATACGTTCTGCGTGGTAAAGTTGCCTGTGCCCTTGATGTTGCGTGCAAGCAACTAATGTTGTATCGCGCACCCGATTCATATATGGTATACCACCGAGAGAACACAAAGAGAGTGAGCGCGCAAGTCGCTTGATTTGCGCGGTGAAAACGGGGGTACATGAGACCAGTGGCAACGCAACCGCGTCTTTTGCCTTGATTTACTCGATTGCTTACCCGCTCGCGACTTGGGCTTCGCTCATCGCGGTGTTTGCATCTGCCGCAAGCTTGGTCCCCGGGTTCTTTGCGGCAGGCGGCGGCAATGCGGTTGTGCGCTCAGCGCGACAACAAAAACCTCCGCGCGCGGCTTCCCCCAACTCCGACCCTACGAGCAATTTTTTTGGCTGATTTGAACAAACGACCTTCAAGAGGAGCACACGATGCTTAATCTAAGACTGGCGAGGCCTATGCTGATTGCACTAGCAGCATGCGCCGCTAACTTTCTCGTCCAGGGCAGCGCCCTTGCGGATGATGCGCAGGAGAACAAAGCGCTCAAGGAACAAATGCGGCAGATGATGCAGCGCATGGACGCCTTGCAAAAACAAGTCGAAGCATTGCAAAAGCAGCAGGCTGCCCCGCCTCCGGTGGTGACCGCGCCGCCGGCTCCTCCGCCGGCCGCACCGCCCGCAGGGCCGGCGCTCGCCAAGCAGGCGCCGCCTGAGCCGGCATTCGAGAAATTCGCCAAGGGATTTTATGGCACCTTGGATGTATCGGCCGACTACGTGACCAAGGGCATGAGTGATCTGGGCGCGTTTCACTACTCGCCCTACGATGGCACGGGCGTCTACACCCAGACCGGCCAGAAGGTCGGCCCGGTGGGCCGCGTCGGTTGGCAGGCTGATCTATCGACCAACAAGTCGGTGCTTGGCTACCGCGGCTCGCACACCATCCCTGGCGGCGCCTTCGATTTCATCTACCAGATCGAAGTTCAGCCATCAATTACATCAGCCCCGGGGGCGAGTACCGGCTATACAGCTCAGTCCAATGTCACCAAGGCCGGCATCGGCTACGGCAATTCTTTCGTCGGCATCTCCAATAATGAGTTGGGTAAGTTAAAGGCTGGAACCACGTACACGCCGTACAAGCAATCCACGGATCGCATGAACCCATTCTCCGGAATGCTAGGCGATTATGCGGTCGTCATGGGCAACACGGGCGGCGACAATCGAGTTGAATTCGGCACCCGTCTTGATCAC
>DATMKO010000028.1:0-3788 GCA_035571175.1 Steroidobacteraceae bacterium
GCATCAAGGTGACCTACGACGTCTATGACGCTGAGGAGACCATGGAGGCACGGCTGCTGGCGGGTAGCTCCGGTTACGACGTCGTCAGCGCCTCGACGGATTTTTTCAGCCGCGAGATCAAAGCGGGCGTGTACCAGCGGCTTGATAAATCCAAATTGCCGAATTGGAGCAATCTGGATCCGCGAATTCTGGCGATCCAGGCGGAATACGATCCGGGAAATCAACATGCCGTCCCCTACCTGCATTCGATCAACGGATTTGCCTACAACGTCGACATGATACGTGCGCGCATGCCGGACGCACCGGTGGCTAGCCTCGACATGATTTTCAAGCCGCAAGTCGTGGCCAGATTCGCCGATTGCGGCGTTACCTTTCTGGATTCAGCCGAGGACGTGCTGCAGCTTGCCTTGAAGTACCTGGGGTTGGATCCGAATACCACGAAGCGCGAGGACTTCAAGGCCGCAGAGGCGCTGCTGGTGGCGGTGCGCCCGTATGTCCGCTCGTTCGATTCGGCCGAATACATGAATGGCTTGGCGAACAAGGAAGTCTGCATCGCGATGTCGTGGTCGAGCGACTACGCGCAATCGCGCGCCCGCGCCAGGGCCGTCGGGCTCAACGTCAATCTTGCCTTCACGGTGCCCAAGGAGGGGGCAAATCAGACCTTCTCCTCCTTGTTGATACCGGAAGGCGCGCCGCACCCGCAAGCCGCCTACGCCTTCATCAACTACATTCTGCGCCCCGAAGTTATCGCCGAGATCACCAATCAGATCTTTTATGGCAATGACAACAGCGCATCGCGCGCTCTGGTGGACCCGCGCATCCTGGCGGATGTAACCCTGTACCCCACGCCGGAAATTGAGGCGCGGCTGTACAGATCGGCAGAAGTGAGCGCCGCCACCGAGCGGATTCGAACGCGTACCTGGACCCGCATAAAGACCGCGGAGTAAACGCCGGCGCTAGTGCTCCGCCATCTGCGCATCGAGCACGCGGCGCCGCTCGGTGCGGCGCATGAGATAGCCGGCAAATAGCACGCACGCGCCGACCAGGCAGATTATCAAGCTGGCCAGCGCGTTGACGTCGGGGCTGACTCCCAGCTTCACCTTCGAGAAAATCACCATTGGCAACGTGCTGGCGCCGGGTCCCGACACGAAACTCGAGATCACCAGATCATCGAGCGACAGCGTGAAGCTCAGCAGCCAGCCCGATACCAGGGCGGGTGCGATCGCGGGCAGCGTGGTGTCGATGAAGGCGCGGACCGGGCCTGCGCCCAAATCCATCGCCGCCTCTTCGAGGGACCGGTCGGCGCCGTACAAGCGCGATTGCACCGTGATCGTCACATAGGCGGTGCAAAAAGCAACGTGCGCGATCACGATGGTCGTGAAGCCGCGATGCGGCCAGCCGAGAAGCTGCAACATCGATATGAACAACAACAGCTGCGTGATACCGGTGACTATTTCCGGCATCACCAACGGTGCATTCACCATTCCCGTCAGCAGCAGCCGGCCGCGAAACGCCGTGAACCTCACCAGGGCGATGGCAGCGAGCGTGCCCAGAATCACCGCGCCGCTCGACACCACGACGCCGATTTTGAGCGACAACCACGCCGCATCGAGGATCTGGTCGTTGTGGGCCAGCTGCGTGTACCAACTGGTCGAGAAACCGCCCCAGACGCTGACCAGCGGCGAGGCATTGAATGAGTAGCCGATCAGAACCAGCATGGGAATGTACAAAACCGCGATGCCGATGCACAGCACTGAGATCAGAAACGGCGAGATGCGATTCTGCACGTCAAGACTCGAGTTGCTTGGTGCTGTAGTGCTGATACAGCGCGATCGGCCCCACCAGCAGCACCAGAAACGCGATTGCGACCGCGGAGGCCACCGGCCAATCGCGGTTACCGAAGAATTCGTCCCACAAGACCCGGCCAATCATGAGATTGTTGGGGCCGCCGAGCAGCGTCGGGATGACGAATTCTCCGATCGCGGGAATGAACACCAGCATGGAGCCCGCGATGATCCCCGGCATCGATAGCGGCAGGGTCACATCCAGGAAGGCGCGCCACGGCGGGCTCCCCAAATCGCCTGCCGCCTCGAGCAGCGAATGGTCCAATTTCTCCAGAGTCGCAAACAACGGCAGCACCATGAACGGCAGGTAGGAATAGACGATGCCGATATAAACGGCCAAGGTCGTGCGCATGATCTGCAGAGGATGATCGATGACACCCAGCCACAGCAGCGCCGTATTCAAGAGACCGGTTTCGCGGATGATGCCCTCGAGCGCATAAACACGCAGCAGAAACGAAGTCCAGAACGGCAAAATGATGATGAGCAGCAGGATGCTCTGAGTGCTCTTGGAGGTCCGCGCAATGCCATAAGCCATTGGATACCCCAAGGCGAGGCAGATGAGTGTGGAGAAAAAGGCGGTCTTGAGCGAATAGAAGTATGAGAGGCCATACACTTCATCGGCAAACAAATACTTGAAATTACCGAGATTCAGCGTGATATGGATGTGCCAATCGGGGCTGACGGATAGAATGTCGGTGAATGGCGGTACTCTCACCGCGGTATCGGCGAAACTGATCAGCAACGCGAAACCAAACGGGATGAGAAAGAAAATCATCAGGAACAGCAGCGGCGGCAAAATAATGAGCCACTTGCCGCGGCGCTTCAGCCAATCGCCGCCGATCGCTCGCGCGGCAATCGGCGCCGGCATGTCATCGGCAATGCCTTGTGTCATGAAGCCTTAAGCCGCAGCATGCCCAACCCCAAGAAAAAATCCGCGACCCGCCCGCAATTGCCGCGAGCACGCAATGCCCATAGCCGCCAGCGGCAACGCTTGATCGACGCGTGCATCTCGGCTCTGCATGTCTACGGTCCGTCGCGGACGACGGTGGAAAAAGTGGTCGCCATCGCCAAAATGTCGCCCGGCATCGTCAGGTTCTACTTCGCGTCCAAGGCCGCGATGCTGGTCGCATCGCTGCAATTCCTCGCTGCCGAATTCGAGGAACAATTGATGGTGCCCGTTGCCCGTCTCAAATCCAGGCCCGTGGCGGCACTCGAGCTGCTGGTCGACCTGTATCTCGACCCGGAAATCGCCAGTCCCAGGAAAGTCTCCGTTTGGTATGCGTTTTGGGGCGAGGCGAGTTCACGTCAGGAATATTACGATATTTGCGGGCAGAAAGATGAGGGCTTTGCCGCGCTGGTGCGCGAGCTCATCGAGCGGTTGATCGTCGAGACTTCTCAGCCGCAGCTCGATGCGGACGGGATCGCGCTTGGGCTCATAGGCGTACTGGAAATGCTATGGCAGGATTTCGCATTCCGCAGCGAGGCGGATATCGACCGGGCGGCGGCCAAGCGACGTTGCATGGCGTATCTTCGCTCGATTTTCCCCGGGCAATTCGCGGCTCCCTCGATCCCAGGTGGTGGCCCCGGGCTGGGCGTAACGCGCCTTGCCGGGTGGGTCTACGACAACTCTCGACTGCTCGCCATGGAGCGCGAACGCTTGTTTCTGGATTCCTGGCAATTTATCGGTCACCGCGGACAAATCCTCGAATCCGGAGACTTTCTGGCGCCCGATCTTGGGATCGAGCGGCCGCTGATCTTGCGCGACGCTGCAGGTGAGCTGCGCGCCTTCCGCAATAGCTGCACCGCGGCGCCCCATGCGCTGACCGCGGCCGCGGCCGGGCACCTGACCACCATCAAGTGCGCAGTTCACGGGCTGCAATTCGGACTCGACGGCAAGCACCATGGCGAGCGCGGCGCCGCAGATTTAACCCGGTTGGACTTGCG
>DATMKO010000029.1:0-7958 GCA_035571175.1 Steroidobacteraceae bacterium
AAGCTTGATGGCCCGCCAGCGGGCGCGAAACTCCGCGTTCTCGGCCAGCGGTTCGAGCGCCTTCAACTGCGTAAGATCCTTGACCCAGCCATTGCCGATGTGTTCCGAAATGAGTTCCGCCAGGCTCGGGTTGGACAGCACCATCCAGCGCCGCGGCGTTACGCCGTTGGTTTTGTTGCTGAACTTCTGCGGCCACATTTCATAGAAGTCCTTGAGTACATCGCTCTTCAGGAGCTGCGAGTGCAGGGCGGCGACCCCGTTTATGGCGTGGCTGCCGATACAGGCGAGGTGTGCCATGCGCACGTAGCGCTCGCCGCTTTCATCGATGATCGACATGCGCGCGATGCGCGCTTCGTCGCCGAAATAGCGAAGCCGCACCTCGTCGAGGAAGTGCGCATTGATCTCATAGATGATCTGCAGGAGCCGCGGCAGCACGCGGCCGAACACCTCGACCGGCCAGCGCTCCAAGGCCTCCGGCAGCAAGGTATGATTGGTATAGCCGAAGGTCTGGCGCGTGATGCTCCAGGCATCGGCCCAGGACAGCAGCGCCTCATCGACGAGCAGGCGCATCAATTCGGCGATCGCGACCGCCGGATGCGTGTCGTTCAACTGCACCGCAAATTTAAGGTGAAACTGCTGCACCGTCAGCTTCTGCATGCGCAGGATTCGCATCATGTCCTGCAAGGAGCAGGAGACAAAGAAATATTGCTGCTCCAGGCGCAGTTCCTTGCCGCGCGCCTGTTCATCATTGGGGTACAGCACCTTGCTCAAATTCTCGGATTCGACTTTCTGATTGACCGCGCCGTAGTAATCGCCGCTATTGAAAATCGCGAAGTCAAATGATTCCGGCGCCTCCGAACGCCACAGCCGCAGCGTATTCGCGGTATTGGTCTTGTAGCCGAGAATCGGCGTGTCGTAAGGCACGCCAATCACGGTTTTGTGAGGCACCCAGCGCACCCGCAGGCGATTCTGCTCATCGACGTAGGGTTCGGCACTGCCGCCGAATTTCACCTCGACCGACCACTCCGGCCGGGGCAATTCCCAGGGATTGCCGAAGCTCAGCCACTTGTCGGTCTTCTCAACCTGCCAGCCGTCGATGATCTCCTGATGGAAGATCCCGAATTCGTAGCGTATGCCGTAGCCGACGGAGGGCATCTCCAGCGTCGCCAGAGAATCGATGAAGCAGGCGGCCAGCCGACCAAGTCCGCCGTTGCCCAGGCCCGGTTCTTTCTCTTGCTGCAGCAACTCATCGAAATTCAAACCGAGTTCCCCCACGCATGCCCTAACCCGCTCCAGAATGTCGAGATTGACGAGATTGTTGCCGAGGTGCGGCCCCATCAAAAACTCGGCCGATAGATACGCCACCGTGCGCGAGGCATTATGGGTGTAGACGGACGCGGTGCTGATCCAGCGCTGCAGCATGCGGTCGCGCACCGCGTACGCCAGCGCCATGTAGTAATCGTTTATGGTGGCCAGCGTCGAGAACTTTCCCTGCATGTAGAACAAATCATCGAGCAGGGCGCTTTTCAAAGCATCCTTGGTCAATGCCGTGCGATCGTCATCGAGCTGCAGATCGGCCTTCACGGCGCCCACATCACCTGCAGCGGCGTGCGGGTTTGGCGCAACACCGCCCGCACCGGCATATCCTCGACCGGGCCTTGCGCATTGGCGGCGAGAAAGGTGCGCCATTTTCCCGCACCGCTGATCAGCAGCACGACGCGGCGCGAATCGAGGAGCGCGCTCAAGTTCAGGCTCAAGCGAGGCTGCGGCGCCACCGGCGCCCACATTCCCACGCAGCCGGCCACGGCGGCCGGATTCAATGCCCGGGGCAGATTCGGCGAACCGGGAAACAACGACGCGGTATGACCATCGTCGCCCATGCCGAGTACCAGCGCATCAAAGGGCCTTGGGACTCGCGCAAATGTCTCCCATGCCGACACGGCGCCCATGTCGGGAGTGGGTGCGCCGTTCTTCAGGCCGTGAAACCTTGCGGCCGCGGCCGGGCCGCGCAGCAGATGATCGCGAACCAGCTTCTCGTTGCTGTCCGGGTCGTTTGTATCCACCCAGCGTTCGTCCGCTAGCGCGATGCAGACGCGGCTCCAATCGAGCTTTTCCTCGCGCAACAACTCGAACAGCCTGAGCGGCGATTTGCCGCCGGACACCACCAGACTGGCGAGTCCGCGGGCGGCGACAGCGGCTACGAGGCTGGCGGCAATCTGCGCCGCAAGCGCGTGCGCCAGCGCGTCGCTGCTTTCGAATTTCGTCGCGGCGGGTTCAGAGCTCATCGTGCCACGCAAATCCGTCGCGACCGATCATGGCGCTGGAAGCGGCCGGACCCCAGCTGCCGGCCATGTAGACTTTCGGTCCTTCGTCGTATTGTTCCCAGCCGGCGCGGATCGGATCGATCCAAGCCCAAGCGGCGTCCAGTTCGTCGCGGCGCATGAATAAGGTCAGATTTCCCTTCACCGTGTCCATGAGCAGGCGCTCGTAGGCGTCGAGGCTGCGGGTTTTGAAGGTCTCGCCCAGGTCGAGCGCGAGACTGACGGGCTTCAGACGCATGCCTTCGCCCGGATTCTTCGCCAAAATCGTCATCGTGATGCTTTCGTCCGGCTGCAGTCGAATGACCAGTTCATTGGCCGTATCGGCGGTGTTCGGCATCTCGAAGATCGGGAGCGGCACCTCGTCGAAGGTCACCACCAGTTCCGTCACCCGGTCCTGCAGCCGCTTGCCGGTCCGCAAGTAAAAAGGTACACCCGCCCAGCGCCAGGTATCAATGTCGACCTTGAGCGCCACGAAGGTCTCGGTGCTGCTGTCGGGTGCGATATCGGCCTCCTCCCGGTACCCGGGCACGGGAACTCCCCGCACCGCACCGGCTTTGTACTGGCCGCGCACCGATTTGGCGAGCACATCGCGGTCGCGCAGCGGTCGCAGCGCCCGCAGTACTTTCAGCTTCTCGTCGCGCACCGCATCCGGATCGCTGCTGGCCGGCGGCTCCATGGCCATGATGCACAGCAGCTGCAACAGATGATTCTGCACCATGTCGCGCAATGCGCCGGTTTTGTCGTAGAAATTCCCGCGCCGCTCCACACCGAGTTCTTCCGCGACGGTGATCTGCACGTGCTTGATCATGCCACGGCGCCACAGCGGTTCGAACAGCGCATTGCCGAACCGCAGCGCCATGAGATTTTGCACCGTTTCCTTGCCGAGATAATGATCGATGCGGTAGATCTGTTTCTCGGCAAACACCGCGCCGACCTGGATGTTGATCAAATCCGCAGATTCCGAGTCATGACCCAAGGGCTTTTCCAGCACCACGCGCGACAGCGGTGTTACTACATTGGCTTTCGCCAAATTTTGGCAGATTACCGAGAACAGATTTGATGCCGTCGAAAAAAAGAACACGCGAACGATGGCGTCGCGGTTCTTGAACACCGCCGGCAGCGCGGCATAATCCTGTTCCGCTCCTGCATCGAGTTTGATGTAGTCGAGCAGCGCGCTGAAGTCTTGCCACCGCTTGGCGTCAAACTCCTTGCCCAGAAACTCGCGGCATGCTTTTGCAGCCTGTGCCGTGTATGCCTCGCGCGACAACGCCGATCGAGCGACCCCGAAGATGCGCGACTCGGCGGATACCTGGCCCGCCGCGAAGCGCCGGTACAGCGCCGGCAGCAGTTTGCGCGTCACGAGGTCGCCCGTACCGCCGAAAAGCAACATGTCGAAATTCGGTAGTATTGTCACCTCGCGGGAATCCTCATTGGTTTTGTGGTCGCAGCGTCGCACTTGCACTATGGCACAATGAGGCATGCCCGTGAATATCCTTAATCGGCGCCTGATATCCAGGGGAAGAATTTAGTGAAGGATTTGACCAACAGTTCCATCGCCAAAAACATTTTGTACATGGCGTTGCCAATCGCCGCGGGCATGATCTTTCAGACATTGTATTTTCTGATCGATCTGTACTTCGTCGGCGGATTGGGAGCTGCCGCGCTCGCAGGCGTCAGCGCGGCGGGCAACGTCACGATGATCGTCATGGCGGTTACCCAGGTTCTCGGAGTCGGCACGGTCACGCTGATTTCGCACGCCGCCGGCCGCAAGGACCAAACGGACGCCACCTTGGTGTTCAATCAAAGTTTGGTGATGTCGGCCAGCTTTGGATTGCTGGCGCTGCTGCTGGGTTATACCGTGACTCCGTACTACATGGGCGCTCTGGGATCCGATCGCGCCACGGTGGCCGCTGGAATCAGCTATCTGCACTGGTACCTGCCGGCGCTCGGTCTGCAATTCGCGGTGGTTGCGATGGGATCGGCGCTGCGCGGTACGGGCATCGTCCAGCCGACCATGTTCGTGCAAGTGCTGACCGTGATTTTGAATGCGGTATTGGCGCCGGTATTGATTGCCGGCTGGGGCACCGGCTACCCGCTGGGTGTCGCCGGCGCCGGTCTTGCAAGCTCGCTGTCGCTGGCGGTCGGCACGGTTATGCTCGGACTGTATTTTCACCGTCTGGAGAAGTACGTTGGATTCAATGCCAGGCTGTGGCGCCCGCAGTTCGCGACATGGCGCAGGCTGCTGCGCATCGGCTTGCCCGCGGGCGGAGAGTTTGTACTCATGTTCTTCATCATGGCGGTGATCTACTGGATCATCCGCCCCTTCGGCGAGGATGCGCAGGCCGGATTTGGAATCGGCACACGCATGATGCAAAGCATGTTCCTGCCGGCAATGGCGGTGGCCTTTGCCACGGCCCCGATAGTCGGACAGAACTATGCGGCCGGCAAATACCGGCGGGTGCGTGAAACCTTTGGCCTTGGTGTGTTGATCGGCAGCTGCATCATGGTGTGCCTGACCTTTTTTTGTCAGTGGGGATCGGACTGGGTGGTCGGCGCGTTCACCAAGGACGCGCGGGCGGTGGCCGTCGGCGCCGAGTATCTGCGGATCATTTCCTGGAATTTTATTGCAACCGGTTTCGTGTTCACCTGCTCGTCCGTATTTCAAGGGCTCGGCAATACCATTCCTGCGGTGTTGAGTTCGGCAAGCCGCGTGGTCACTTTCGTCGTGCCGTCGCTGTGGCTGGCATCGACGCCACATTTCCAGATGGTGCAGCTGTGGTATGTGTCGGTCTGCAGCGTCACCTTGCAGGCGATCTTCAGTTTTTGGCTGGTGCGCAGAGAACTCAGACTGCGATTGCCGCTGGCCGCAGCAACTGCATCCCTGTAACGGCCATAGAGACGAAAACATTATGACGTTAAAGACATTCATCGACGTCGCCGGCTGGACTGCCGCGCTGCTCATTTTGAGCGCTTACGGTTTGTTGTCGTTTGGCAGGATCCAAGCGCGCTCGCACGTTTACCAGGCGATGAACATCGCGGGCGCGGCCGGATTCATCATCAATTGCGCCTGGAACAACGCTTGGCCGTCGGTGGCACTGAACGTGGCTTGGTTACTGATAGGTTTCTACGCGTTGCGGCGCAATTTCCGCGCGGCGCCTAAGCCGGCCGGCGAGGTTCCTCCCTAACGCGGCTCGCGTTGCGCATGGCGGGCTGCCAGTTCGGCGACGATCTGCGCCAGCGACAGGCCCTTTACCTTGAGCAACAGCAGGCTGTGATACAGAAGGTCGGCGGCCTCGCCGATGATCTCCTCATCGGACTGCGCCACCGCGGCCAATGCGAGTTCCAGTCCTTCTTCACCGACTTTTTGCGCAATGCGCCGAACGCCGCCCGCGAGTAGCTGCGCCGTATAGCTGTCCTCTGGTCGGGTGGCGATGCGCTGCACGATGATGTTCTCGAGGGTGCTCAAAAAGCCCAGGCGCTGCGCGTCCGACTGCGGCGCGCTCTCCCCCCAACAAGTAGCGGTGCCGAGATGACAGGCGGGTCCTGCAGGCTCAGCCAATATCAATAGAGTGTCGCGGTCGCAATCGGCGGCTACGCTGCGGACATGGAGGAAGTGACCGGAAGTCTCCCCCTTGGTCCACAAGCGGCCCTTGCTGCGGCTCCAGAATGTGACGCGGCCGGTGGCTGTTGTCGCCGCCAGCGCTTCGCGGTTCATATAGCCCATCATGAGAACGGCGCCGTTGCCGGCGTCCTGCACAATGGCGGGCGCCAGGCCATTCAATTTATCCCAATCCAGGTCCGGCATTGCCATCGTCGCAGTCATGGTCGCACCTCAATGCCTTGCGCGCGCAATTGGCGCTTAAGTTCTGGAATCGCAATCTCGCCGGAGTGAAATACGCTGGCGGCGAGCGCCGCGTCGACATTCGCCGCTTGAAATACTTGCGCAAAATGTTGTGCCGCACCGGCGCCCCCCGAGGCCACCAAGGGCACATGACAGATGCTGCGCACCGCGCGCAGTTGCGCGATGTCGAAGCCCGCGCGCACGCCGTCGCTGGACATGCAATTGAGCACGATTTCACCGGCCCCGCGTTGCTGCACTTCGCTCACCCACTCGAGGGTTCTGCGCCCCGTGTCGCGGCGGCGCCTGATGTCGCCGGCGAATTGTTGCGCCCGATAATCCCCGCCGAAAGTCTGGCTGTCGATACCGATGACCACGCACTGCGCGCCGAACCTCTCGCTCAATGCATTGATGAGGTCGGGATTCTCGAGGGCTGGCGAATTGACGGAAATTTTTTCCGCGCCCGCCGCCAGCACTTCCTCGGCCTGTGCCACGCTGCGGATTCCGCCCGCCACGCAAAACGGAATGTCCAGCGTGCGCGCGACGCGCGTAACCCAGGAGCGGTCCACGCCGCGGCCTTGCGGGCTCGCGGAAATATCATAGAACACCAGCTCATCCGCGCCGGCATCCCGATAGCGGGCGGCCAGCTCCAAAATGTCGCCGACGACGCGGTGATTCATGAAACGAACGCCCTTGACGACCTGTCCATCGCGCACGTCGAGACAGGGGATTATGCGTTTGGCAAGAATGGCTGCAGTTCCTCGCGCGAAATGAGCTCCTCGAGCAATGCCTTACCGCTGACGGCGGCGGTGGCGCCGGCGCGTGCCAGGTCGTGCAAATCGCGTGCATTGCGAATGCCTCCGGAGGCCTGCCATGCGATTTGCGGATGGCGCCGCGCCGCTTCCGCGTACAACGCGACATTGGGTCCGGAAAGCGCGCCGTCGCGAGCCACGTCGGTACACAGCACATGCCTCAAGTCCGCCGCGGCGTAATTGTCCACGGCGTTCCACAGGGTCGCTGCCGACTGCTTCTGCCATCCATGGGTGGTGACCCGCGGCACGCCTGCCGCATCGACGCGCACATCGAAGGCCAGCGCCAGTCGCTCCGCGCCGAAATGCTTCAACCAGGCTTGCACCTGCTCGACCTGGGAGAGGGCGGCGCTGCCGACCACCACGCGCGCTACGCCGGCATCAAGCATCAGCTCAAGCGCCGCGGCATTGCGCAAGCCGCCTCCGACTTGCAGCTTGACGGCCCGCTGCGCAGCCAGCCGCATGATGATTGTCCGATTATCGAGTTGTCCGTGGCGAGCGCCGTCGAGATCGACGACGTGCAGCCAGTCGGCGCCCAGGTCTTTATACTTCGCAAGCAGATCTTCAGGATCCGCCGGGTAGCGCGTTTCGCTGGCGAAATCGCCCTGCCGCAAGCGCACGCAGCGGCCGGCTTTCAAATCGAGGGCGGGAATGAGACGCATGGTTGCGGCGCCAGTCTTGCAGGGCGCGTCACTCAAAGCCTCAGGAAGTTTTCCAGCAGGCGTGCACCAACTTTGGCCGAGCGCTCCGGATGAAATTGCGCGCCGTAAAAATTGCGCCATTGCACGCAGGCGCTGAAGGGATCGCCGTAATTCGAGCTCGCTATCGTGGCGGAACTCAAGGTCAGTGAATAGCTGTGCACGAAGTACGCGTAATCGCCCGGGCGCATGCCTTCGAGCAGGGGGCACGGCCGCTCTATGCCCAAGGTATTCCACCCCATGTGCGGTACCGGCCGGTCGGCCCGTGGCGCGAAGCGCGAAGCGCGGCCCG
>DATMKO010000030.1:0-7650 GCA_035571175.1 Steroidobacteraceae bacterium
TGATCGCGGTGCAGGGCGACCCGATCGCGGACATCACCATCTTGCAGCACGTGAAATTCGTGATGAAAGGCGGACGGGTGGTCAAGAATGAACTGGCGCATTAATGCGCGGCGGCGCACTTCGACGGAATCGACGGATTGGTGTTAAGTTTAGGGGCGGCGGCGTTCATCACGCCCTCTGCCGCCAGCTGGTCGAAGGCCACTTGCTGCAAAGCGCCCACCTGCGCCGCAGATAGACCCAACTCGAATCCCGAACACTCTGTGAGCCCCAATGTTCGCGGATCTTTGCCGGTAACGCTGCCGAATATCACCAAAGCCTGCAAGTAGTAGCCGTAGGTGCTGGCGTGGTAGCCATCGTAGGTCCATAAGTTGATCTTGCCCGCCTCGATCCCATCGTATGGATTGGCATCGGCGATCCCGGTGTGCATGGCCCGCACCCAAGCATCGCCCACGGGTACGACGCCTTTGATGCCGGGCGCCTCCGCCGCGCGGTTGTATCCCTCACGCACGTCCCGGGCCATCGCTTCAATCGGCTTGCCGTACCAGGCCCCCTTGGGCTCGTAGGTTTGATCGGCGCGCGGCCAGGTGGCCATCACGCGAATGTCCGCTGCGGAATTCTTGGCGTGCAGAAACTCCGCCATCTGCCGCACGCTCGCGATCAAAACCGCCGGGTCGCCGGGTTTTTTCGGGTCCAGGGTGCTGAAGCCGTGCATCACCACCGAGTCCCAGGAGCGCTGGCCCAGCACATCGAGCTTGTGATCCAAATGCCAGTCGATGCCGACACCGGGTTCGGTTTCCATGAAAACATCGTAGGACAAGCCGGCTTGCGTGATGAACGATTTGAACAAGGCCGGCACGCCGCCTTGCCCGCTGCCATTTAGATCGGTAACGGTATCGGGGCGGTAATAACGCACCGGCGAGCCGTATGCAAAGGTGAAGCTGTTGCCGATGAACAGGATGCTCCCCGCCAGCGCATGGGCCGCAAGAGCGTTGGCCGCAATGAGCCACAGCCCGAGCACGAATGTCCGCTGCGCACGCCGGCGTTCGCGATGTAATATCGACACGATGTCAGTTTCCATGTTGCACATGTTGCCACCAAGCATTACCCGGTACCAGATAGCATGAGCAGAGACGACGAAGATCGCATCTTGCACGGCCTGTACTACTATCGCGAGAATATCGACGAGGATGTGCAGGTATCCAGTGATGAGCTTTTGTGGCTGGCGATGCACCCGCTGCGGGACGGCGACGCCTGGTACAAAAACGGCAAGCTTCAAGCCCTGAATGCTGGCGAATTTCCCGAAGATATTCGCGCCAAGCTGCTCACTGCAAAACTTGAACTGCCGCTGCGCTACTTGCAATACCGCCGCCTGATCAAGTATGCGCGGCGCAGCGATGGAATGCTGTACGCGGCGGTCACGTTTGCCGGCGCCGATCGGGCCATACGCCTGCACACGCGGCGCGGCCGTCTGGATTTGTGGTATCGCGAGAACAAGGAAGGCATCGTCGGTGTGACCATTACCGTATTGATCTCCCTGGTGACCGCGCTGATCACGGTTCTGGTAGTGATCAAGCTCCTGAAACCTTAGGCGGGTCCCAGGGCTTGCGGCCTAGGCACGGCTGCGAATGACCTCGCGGCGCGCGGCGACGCAAGTGATAAAGGCCGCGTAGCTCCAGGCGAGCTGCTGAGCGGATTTTTGTTCGCCGGTCCGCTGGTCGAACTGTTCCGACAACTCGCCGCTTGGCGGTGTAAAAGCGCGCACGGTTTCCAGAAACGCATCGCCGTGATCGAACAGGGCTTGCGTTCCGGGCAGGCCGGTCGCGGACGGATCGCACGCCGCGGCGCGAAAACAAAACTCCGCCGCTGCCAGGGTTGAAAAATAATAAGCGCCGCCCGAAAAGTAGACATCCTGCGCGTAACGTCCCATGGCTGGCGCCCGGTTCGCGGCGCGGGTTTGGTTGATGGCGTATTCCGCATCGAATAACGTCTCGAGGCGCGCCAGCGTGGCATGCATGCGTGGATCGCGCACGGAATGGGTCGCACCGCTGCCGGCGCTGTGCAGCGCCGCCATGATGACGGAGATATCGAGCTCCTTGGCGGAAATTGCGTTCCCGTCCAGCACCCGCGACCGGTAAAACTGCAGATCTTCTCGCCAGTAGCCATCGAGCAGGCGCAGGATCTGGACCGCGTCGGCGCGGCAGCCGGCGGCGGCGGGGCCATCGCCTTGCTGCGCAAACCACCCCGCGCCGCCTTCCAGCGCCGCCGCCGTCACCCGCAGCGTGTAGTAGTGGCGGCCTTTTTCCTCTTCCCAAATGTCGAAACACGATTCGCGCCAATGCGCGCGGGTAAAGCGAAGATCCGCTCGAAGCAGGGCGTCCACCGCAATGCTGAGTTCGGTATCCGAACGGACCAGCTGCAGCCAACGCAGCAGTGTCAGGGCTCGCAACGCCGGACCATCGTTCTGCGGACGCGGCCAGCTGGATATGTCCAGAGTGCCGTCGGGGTTGACGCGCGTCTCGCCCGACACGGCATCGCCGTGAACCGAGGCCAGATCTTCATTGCTGCGCAAGAATTTGCGAAAGTCGAGCGCCACCGCGCTGCGCCACTCCGTCGCTTCGCTCAAGGAACGCCCATCGAGTTCTTGCAGCGACAGGCTGAAGCGCACGAAGTCCGCAAAATGCACGACCGTATTCCGCGCGGCGTCGGTATCTTCGAAAAGCACGCGCAGGGCCTCGACCACGACCGCCGCATCGCGGTACCAATGGAAAAAATAGTCCGGTTCCGGATCATAGGACCCGAGCACCGGGGAGGCGACGATGGAGCCTTTGTGCGGCACGATGGTCTGCGCGAATCCGTGCCGGTTCTTGACGATGTTCACCGGCGATACGCTGCGCATCAGAGCACTCGCGCTATGCCGGTACTGACGCGCTATCCAGCCGTCGAGGGTTTCCATCAGCCGGCGTGGTCCGGCTCGAGGTGTGGACCGGAAAAGGAGAGTGCGCGCAGGCCCGATTGAATTTCCGGCGCCTTCATGAACAAGTTCCACAGGAGGCCGGTGCGGTGATTCTCGATCATGACAATAATCGGCCCCTGGTCGATGGCAAGAAAGGTGTCGGCATACCAATCCTTGGCCTCGCAAAATGCGTCGACGAAGCCAAACCTGCCCCAGGTCTTGGCGCCGTGACTGCTGAGGAAATGGCGTATCGCTTGCATGCACTCCGTTGGCGCGTAGGGCATGCTCGACAGGGCGGCGGTGGGCGAAATGGTGCCGTTGTCGTTGTCAGGCGAGTGAGTTGCGTAGCCGTCGGCGCCATCGCTCGAAGTAAGGCCCCAGCAGGCGGGCCCGTAGCCTTGCCAATTCAGCGGATTTTTTACGCAGTGGGCGTAATTGATGCGGACATGGTGAAGGTTCTGTTCCCAGTAGTCGGCATAGCGATCCTGCAAACCCCGCGGGTCGATGGCACAGAAGGAATAATGTGCATAGAACAGGGGGCCGCCAAAGGCAGCCCCCAGCGGTAAAGGAATGTCGTAATAGGATTTGCCGTTGAGGAAATTGCGGCCTTCCGCGAAGCCTTGGTGATAGACGCCGGGAGCGATGGGGTAGCGCGGCGCCGATGCCGCCAGCACATAGGTGATCAGGCATTCGTTCCAGCCGCGGATTTCCAGACCTAGCGCCCAGCCGTTGTTGGGACTCCAATGCCAGTTGAGTACGGAGCGCTCGCGCGTGTACCAATCCCATTCCACGTCATTCCACACATAGTTGACCAGACCTCTGACCTTGGCCTCCGCGGGGGTGTCGCGATCGAAGTATTCGCGGGCACACAACAATCCCATGATCAAAAAGGAGGTTTCGACCAGATCGCCGCCATCGTCCTTGCGCATGAAGGGAATGGTGGCGCCGGTGCGACCGTTCATGAAATGCGGAAATACGCCGTGATAACAGGTTGCCCGGCTCAAAAGATCAAGCATGCGTCCGAGCCGCTCCAGCGCCGCGGCCCGAGAAACCCAGCCGCGCTCGACGGCGACGATCAGCGCCATCACGCCGAATCCGGATCCGCCGGTGGCCACCAGATCATCCTCGGCGGCGGCGCCGGTCTTGCAGCGATCGCGCGCGAGACCGCTCACCGGATGCGCGCCCTCCCAGAAAAAGCGAAAGGTCTGTCTTTGCACCGCTTCCAGCAGCGCATCGTCGGGCAAGGCGGCGAGGTCGGCGGGGCCTAAACGTTTGGCGGCCATGCTAACGGACCATTGCGAGGTTGGCAGCTGGAGGGGCCCCTGCCGCTCTCAGCTGGCGCGTTGCTGGGTCCTTGATCAGGTGCAGAACGCGGGAGAAGAAATGGTGCGCGTCGCTGCGGCCGATGTGGATTACCGCCGTTTGCGCCAGGTCTTTCGTAAATATGTCGATCATGAGTTCGAGCGCATCATCCGCCAGCGAGTCGAATACCTCATCCATCAGTACCCACGGTGGTTTGTGCAGCACGATGCGCGCAAACGCCAGACTTTGCTGCTCGTCCTCGCTCATTTCGCGATCCCAGCGCTGCGGCGTATCGAGCATCGGAACCAGCCGGTCCAACTTGAGCCGCAGCAGTGCATTGGAATACGCGTTGCTGTCGAATTTATCGGTCGTCAATGGATAGGCCAGAACGTCGCGCAGAGTGCCCGGCGGCAGGTAGGGTGTGCGGGTCATGTACATTCTTTCCTGGCCGGTCGGATGAATCACCGTTCCCGCGCCCCAAGGCCACAATCCGGCCAGCGCGCGGAACAGCAGGGTCTTCCCGGTCCCGGATTCCCCAACGATCAGGACCCGATCCCCGGTTTTTATTTGCACATGCTTTTCCTCGAGCATGGTACAGCCGCTGGGCGATGCGATCTCGAGGTTTTCGATCTGCACCTGGTCATCCTCTCCTGCCTTGTTGACGATGCGGCTTTCCACATCATGCATATCGTCCGTGCCGATCACGGCGCGCCGGAAGCCCGACACGCGCAGCAGCGTGGCGCGCCAGTCGGCAATGGTACTGAAATTATCGACAAACCACCGCAGCGAGGATTGCACCTGCACGAAGGCGCCGGAGGCCAGCATCAGACCGCCGAAGGTGAGGTTGCCGGCGAAATACAAAGGTGCCGCGACGAGAATCGGGGCCACCAGCGTGAGCCAACCAGAACCCGCTGTAACCCAGGTCAGATTGGTGAGCCCCGTCACGAGCCGCGCCGTCGCCTTGAGCACGGCCATCAGATCCATATCGATGTGTCTCTGTTCGCCAGCCTCGCCGGAGGCCAGTGCTATCGCGTCGATATGCTCGTTCACCCGCACCAGCGAGAAGCGTAGATCAGCCTCCCGCGCATAGCGGTCCGCATTGCGGTCCACCAGGGTGCGGCCCACCCAGTAGCTCAATAGAGATGCCGATCCCGAATACAGCACGGCCGCCCACACCATGTATCCTGGTATCGCGAACTGCCGGCCCTCAACGTGGAAGACGAAATTGTTCGATAAATTCCACAGCACTGCCACGAAGCTGCCGAGCAATATCGAGGATTGCAGCAAGCCAATACCGAGATCGGCCGACAGCTCAGTCAGGTGGCGCGCGTCCTCGTGCATGCGCTGGTCGGGATTTACTCCCATTGGACCTGCATTGGTCAGACGAAAGGCTCGTCGGGGCACCAGCCAGTTCTGGACCAAGTCGAGTACCAGTCCCTGGCGCAGCTTGATCTTCAAGGTTTCGCCCAGCCATCTTTGGCCTACATTGAGAACCAAGAGGGTGCCGGCAATGAATCCAAAAACGCCCAGCTGATGCAGGAATTGCGCAAAATTACGATGCGACAGGGCATCATAGAATGGCTGGTTCCAAGCATTCAGCCTTATTTGACCGTAGGCAGTGGCAGCAATGACGAGAAACAAAGCGCCCCAGAACATGAAAAGGACATTGCGCACTTGCGCCGCCCAGAGTGCGGACGCCATTATCTTCAGCTGCGGCATGAGGCGTGCATTCTCGATTTCCTCGGCGTCTGCTGCCTTATTCGCCGCATCGTCCGGCCGGTCGTTATTCATGCGTCTCTCTCAAGCGTTGTGAGGGCCTCATTATCGGTCACGTTGCGATTCTACGGGGCGCTAGTTAAATGAACCGCGTCGAAAGCTTGATCGGCCGCATGACGCTGGCTGAAAAACTGGGACAGCTGACCATGACGGCCGCAGGTTTGGCGGTTACCGGGCCCGTCATTGCGGGCGATTCGACCGACTCCATCAAGAACGGCACGCTCGGCAACCTACTCAATATATTTGGGGCGGAACATATCTTTAAGATGCAGCGGCTAGCGGTCAATGAGTCGCGCCTCGGCATTCCGTTGCTGATCGGGCTGGATATCCTGCACGGACACCGAATCTTATTTCCCATCCCTTTGGGGGAGGCGTCGTTATTCGATTCTGAAGCCTGGATGCTCACTGCCCGAGAATCGGCCAAGGAGGCGGCCGCCGATGGGTTGACAATGGTGTTTGCACCGATGCTGGATGTTGCACGCGATCCGCGCTGGGGGCGCAGCGCGGAAGGTCCCGGCGAGGACCCCTGGGTAGCCATGCGCATCGCCGAGGCGAAGGTGCGCGGCTTTCAAGGAACCAATCTTACCCAGGCCGATGCGCTTGCGTCCGTAGCCAAGCACTATTGCGCCTATGGCGCGGCGCAGGCCGGCCGCGACTACGCCTCGGTCGACATCTCCGAACGGACGCTGCACGAGGTGCACCTGCCGCCATTTGCCGCCGCGGTGGCCGCGGGGGTCGCCGCCGTCATGCCGGCCTTCAACGATCTTGCGGGAATACCCATGACGGCGAACCAGGCCCTGCTGCGCGGCTGGCTGCGCGGGCGCATGGGCTTCGACGGCGTGATTGTCAGTGACTACAACGCCATCGCAGAACTCGTGCATCACGGCATTGCCGCCGATCTGCCCGAGGCCGCCGCGCTGGCACTCAAGGCGGGTGTGGATGTGGACATGATGTCCGGCGCCTATCGGAGCGGATTGCCGGTCGCATTGAACCGCGGACTCGTGACCATGGCGGAAATCGATGAGTGCGTGCGCCGCGTGCTTGACCTGAAGGAGAGACTGGGATTATTCGAGGATCCCTATCGCCGCGGTTCGGCGCGCGAATCCGCGGCAGACCTCACGCAGCGGCGGCAGCTGGCGCGCGCGATCGCGGCGCGCGCAGTTGTAATGCTGAAGAACGAAGCGGAAACGCTGCCGCTCTTGAGTTCCGTGAAGCGCCTCGCCGTGCTGGGACCTTTGGCCGATGCGCCGGCCGAAATGCGAGGCCCCTGGTTCTGCGCCGCGACGCCGGAGAGTTCGGTGAGCGTGCTCGCAGGGCTGCGCAGTGCGTTTCCGCGGGCCGAAGTTGTGCATGCTGCAGGCGTCGCGAGCGAGGCTGGCGATGATAGCGGCTTTGCCGCGGCGCTCGATCTTTGCGACACGGCGGATTACATCATTCTGTGCCTCGGCGAAACCGCAGCCATGAGCGGCGAAGCCGCCAGCCGGGCGCACCTCGGGTTACCGGGAAATCAACGCAAATTCGCCGAGACCGTCTTCGAGCGGGCGCGGCGCGCGCAGGTTCCGGTGATCGTCATTTTGTTCTCGGGTCGGGCGCTGATCGTGCCGTGGCTCATCGAGCAG
>DATMKO010000031.1:0-5120 GCA_035571175.1 Steroidobacteraceae bacterium
GGTCGCGTTGATAAGCGGTCGCAGGATCGAAACTCTCGATGAGCTGTTTGCACCGCTGCGTCTACCGGCGGCCGGTCTGCATGGAGTCGAGAGGCGCAATGCCGGCGGCGAAATGCAAGGCGCCAGATTTGTGGACTCGCAGCTCGATGGCGCGCGGGTTGCGATAAGATCTCTGGTGGCAGCACATCCTGGAACACTCTTCGAGGACAAGGAGCGGATACTTGCCGTGCATTTTCGGATGGCGCCGCAACACGCAGAGGCGATTCGTCGCGCGATGGTCGCGATCGCCAGGCCGCTCGGCAGCAACTATCACATCCAAGGCGGAGATATGCTGTTGGAGATAAAACCGCGAGGCTTCACCAAAGCCACCGCCATCAAGGCGTTCATGAAGGAACCGCCGTTCAGCGGCAGGCTGCCGGTGTTCCTCGGCGATGATCTTACCGACCAGGACGGCTTTGCGATCGTCGAGGCCTACGGCGGCATCTCGATCGCCGTGGGTGATCGGGTGCGCGGTCAATTTCGCTTAGGTGATGTTGCGTCAGTCCGCAGCTGGCTGCGCGAAATTGCCGCTTTGCACGATTCGCATCGCGCATGAGCAGACTGATCCTGGTCCGTCATGGGGAGAGTTCCGGCAACCGGGAGCGTATATTCGCAACTCAACCGCACGAGCTGCCGCTGACGGAGACAGGCTACCGCCAAGCGCAAGCCGCCGCCCAGCGCATTGCGGCGCTGTTTGACCCTGAGCTGGTGGTCACGAGTTCCTATGTGCGAGCGAGCGAGACCGCGCGCATCATTGCCGGCGCGCTGGGTGTGCCGCTCGAGATTGAACCGAATCTGCATGAGCGCGAAATCGGCGCGCATCGGGGTCTATCGTACGATTCGTTGCTCGCTGCGCCGGATTACGATCCGAATCGACCCTGGGCGTGGAAACCTGAAGATGGCGAGAGCTACGAGGAAGTTCAGGCGCGCGTCGGCCCGATTCTTGACCGCTTGGCGAAGGCTCATCCGGGGGATGATGTTGTCATCGTCAGTCACGGCGGCGTGATGATGACGCTCTGGGCCTATGTCACGGGCAAGTGGGACGGAGCGCATGCGCCGCCCAACTGCGGCATCGTTTTGATTGAACACGGCCCGCTGGGTTATTCCCGCCCGGAGATCATCGGCGATGTAAGCCGCGCATCCGACGCAGGGGGCTAGCGCGGGAAGCTATCCGGCTTGATTGGCCGGCGCAGAGGTTGCTTCGGCGGCTTCGTCCAACCATCTGCGCAGACACTGCTGCAGCTCCTCGCGATCGATGGGTTTCGATAAATAATCATCCATCCCGGCCGCCCGGCACTCATTATCGGCGCCCTTCATGGCATGGGCGGTCAGTGCGATGATCGGGATGCGCCGGCCAGGGGCTTCTCGCTGGCGGATTTTTCGCGTGGTCTCGTAGCCATCCATGAGGGGCATCTGGCAATCCATCAGGACCAGATCGTATCGGCCGGTTTCCCAGGCGGCAAATGCCGCCTGGCCATCGGCGGCGACGTCGACCCGATACCCCAGCTTTTCAAGAATACGGCACGCGACCTTCTGATTCACGACGTTGTCCTCGGCAAGCAGGATGTGGTAGCTGTCGCGCGCGCGCTGCGAGCGCAGGGCGTGCCTGGTCACGATCGGCTGCGTGGCGAGACGCCAGCCTTCCGCTTGCGTGCCGAGCACCATCAGCAGGCAATCCGTGAGATCGCGATGAGTCACCGGTTTCAACAGATAGGCGGCGAAACCAAGCTCGGCGAACAACTGCCCATCGCCGCGTTGTCCGGAGGAGGTGAGCAGGATCAGGCGCACTTGGCGTAACTCCGGCTCGCCCAAGATGGTTTTACCCAGGCTCGCGCCGTCGCAACCCGGCATTTGATGATCCAGCAGCGCCACCTCGAAGGGCCGGCCCGCGGCGGCCGCATGCCGCATCAAGCTCAATGCTTCATCGGCGGAGCTCGCGGAGACCGCGTCCATTCCGGAGAGCGACAGCTGCCCCATCAAGACCTTGCGATTGGTCATGTTGTCATCGACGATGATGATGCGCTGGCTGCGCAGCGACATGTGCGGCGCCGGGCGTACCTGCGCCGCGTTCTGGGCGATGCCGAGCCGCGCGGTGAACCAGAACGTGGATCCCGCGCCCTCCTCGCTCGACACACCGACTTCACCGCCCATCAGTTCAACCAGCCGCTTGACGATCGACAGCCCGAGGCCGGTGCCGCCGAACCGGCGCGTGGTCGATGAATCCACCTGCGTGAATGGTTTGAAGAGCGCATCCAGGCGGTGCGCGGGAATGCCCATGCCCGTATCGCGAACCTCACAGCGTATGGTTACGCCTTGCGCATCTTTATCGGCAACCCTGCATTCGATGGCCACCTCACCTTGCTGCGTGAACTTGACGGCGTTGCCTCCCAAGTTGAGCAGAACCTGGCGCAGGCGGCCGGCATCGCCGCGAACCAGATCGGGCAAACTGGGATCGAGCAGCGCGATGACCTCGAGCCCTTTCGGGTGCGCTTGAATCGCGAGCAGGCGGGCAACGTCTTCGATGGTGTCGCGCACGTCGATGTCGAGACATTCGAGTTCGAGTTTGCCGGCTTCGACCTTTGAAAAATCCAGGATATCGTTGATCACCGTCAGCAGCCCCGCAGCGCTGTCGCGCACCGTCTGCGCGTAGTCGAGCTGCATGGGGTTGAGCGGCGTCTCCAGCAACAACTCGATCATGCCGATGACGCCGTTCATCGGGGTGCGAATCTCGTGGCTCATGTTGGCGAGGAATTCGCTCTTGGCTTTGTTCGCCGCTGCGGCGGTTTCCGTCGCCTCGATCAGCGCCAGTTGGTAGCGCTGCCGTTGGGTGATGTCGCGCTCCGATCCGGACACCGTCATGGGCTGCCCGGCGGCATTGCGTTCCAGCGCGGCGCGGATCCGATACCAGCGCCACTCGCCGGCGTGCGTTTTGCCGCGCACTTCCACGTCCATGAGAATGTCTTCGCGAATGCATTTCTCGATGGCGTCGCGCAGCTTTTCCACGTCCTCGACATGAATGACATCGAAGAATTTCTGGCTGACGCCCAGGAATTCACTCTGCGCAAACCCGAATAGTTCGGCGAAGTGCGGCGAGACCCACATTTCGCGCGTCGCCACATCCAGTTCCCACAGACCGTCGTTGGCGCCGCGTATGGCGCGAGTGAGGCGCGCCTGGGTGTTGCGCAATTGCTCCTCCGCCGCCTCGCGCTCGGCTTCGCGCTCATAGTTATCGAGGGCGAAGGCGACGTTGCGCCCCATGTGCCGCAGCAGCTTGACGATCTCGTCGTCAAATGCCTGCCGTTCGCCCGATAGCAGCAGCAACACGCCGATGGTCCGGCCGCGCTGGATGAGCGGCAGCGCGGCTCCCGCCGCGATGCCGGCCGGCCGCGCCTGTGCGTGGAAGTGGGCGGTTCGCTCATCGTTCACGTAATCGTTACTGATGCAGGGCTGTTGCGAGCGAAATGCCGAGCCGATGAGTCCGCGGCCCTGCGCAGTGGACTCGTCAATCGGCAACCGCGCATCCAGCAAGTCGCCTGCGCTCACGCCGGCGGCGGCGACGATATGCGCAACCGCCGCTGTCTCGTCAAGCACGCACACGCTTGCGCCGAGCAGCTTGCCGTCGCGTACCGCGGCGTCGCACACACGCTGGTAAAGGTCCTCCGGCGTCGCCGCCCGCATGATGGCTTCATTGGTGTCGCTCAAGGCGGCAAACATGCGGGCAAAGCGCTGCGCCGCGATCTCCGCGAGCTTTCTTTCCGTTATGTCCCGTGAGATCGAAACTATCGTCCAGCGTCCGTCGAGACGCATGGCATGGCGATGCAATTCGACGTAGCTTTGCCGGCCGTCCGGGTATCGGCCGGCGGACTCCTTGCGCATGACTTCCGGTGCCGCCGCGATCAGCTCATCGTAGCTGCGGATCAGATCCTCGCTTTTTTCCCTGAGCAGATCCTTCGGCCCGAGTTTCAGCAGCTGGTCATAGCGAAGACCGGTCTGGCGCAGCGCGCCGGCCGTGGCGTCTATGAATACCATGGTTTCGCGATCGACCATGTAGATCGGATCTTCGCAGGCGTCCATGACGGCGCGAAAACGCCGCAATTCGCCGAGACTTTGTATTGGCAGCGCGTGACCCGGAATCGGATCGCCGGGCCGCAGCGCACTATAGCCGCGCTGTGCAGCGCGCGTCCGCGCCCACACGGCGATCCCCATGATCGCGGCGCCGGCGGCACCGGCCAGGAAATAAGGCAACACGAGGAGCATCGCTAAGTCCTCAATACGGTTGACCGCCTCTCAAAAGGACGGCACTTTGAATCCATTGCAGCAGCCGGATCGGGGGAATTCTGTGCGGTGCCCGACAGTTTTACATAAAGAAGGGTCCCCTAAGCGAGGCGCCGAGGGTCTTAAGGTCAATCGCGAATCTGACCCGCGCCGCGCACCAGATACTTGTAGCTGGTCAACTGCGCCACGCCCACCGGGCCGCGCGCATGAAACTTGTCGGTGCTGATGCCGATTTCAGCCCCCATGCCGAATTCGCCGCCGTCAGCAAACTGAGTCGACGCATTGTGCAGCACGATGGCGCTGTCGACGCGGGTTAGAAACCGCTCGGCGGCAGCCGCATCGTCGGTGACGATGCAGTCGGTATGTTGGGATCCGTATTGGGCGATGTGCGCGATGGCCGAATCTACGTCATCGACTACGCGCACCGCGATGATGGCGTCGAGATACTCGGTATACCAGTCCTGCTCGGCGGCCGGTTTCACGCGCGCATCGGCGCGCATCGTCGCGACATCGCCGCGCACCTCGCAGCCCGCATCGAGCAAAGATTTGACCAGGGGCGCAAGATGCGTCGGCGCGCACTCGCGATCGACCAGCAGCGTTTCCGCCGCACCGCACACGCCGGTGCGCCGCATTTTTGCATTCACGGTGATGCGATTCGCCATCGCAAGATTGGCGCGCCGATCGACATACACGTGACAAACGCCTTCGAGGTGTCCGATCACCGGTACTCGCGCTTCTTTTTGCACGCGCGCGATCAATTTCTTTCCGCCGCGCGGCACGATGACATCGATGCTGTCGGCCATGTC
>DATMKO010000032.1:0-2306 GCA_035571175.1 Steroidobacteraceae bacterium
GCTGACCGACGGATTGCCGGCGCCGCTTTCGATCTGCGCGAGATAACGCTCGGACGTTTCCGAAGCGAGCGCCAATTGCCGCCGCGTCATGCCGCGCTTGGCGCGGTTGCTGCGCACCTCGCGGCCGATCGCGGCAAGGAAAGCTGCCACCGCCGCCTTGCCAGTTGGGGCCGCAGCAGCGGGTTTTTGACGGGTTTTGGGTTTTGCCGTGGCCAAGGCGGAATTCCTGCGCAGCATCCCGGGAGGAGCCATCTATGCACTATAATGCATATTCCCTTAATTGCTTTACGAGACGCATGCAAGATCGGCTCGGTTGCCGGTACCGGTGTAAGAAATTAGAGACACAACCGTTGATATATACGCGGCATCCCGTTGGCAGCCGCCAGCTGCGAGAATTCCGAGTGAGGACGTCCGTGCTGCGAAACATCTCCTGGAAGGCATTGCCTGTTTCGAACGTCGTCTTTTTTGTTGCCGGCATGGCCGCAATATTGCCGCTGGTTTTGATTGCGCAAATCATCTTGCATTTCGGCGATCCTGCAACTTCCTTCCACACAGCGGTTAAGGCAGTCGCATCGTCTCTCATCGCGGGGCTTTTTTTGATTAGTTGCCCATCGCTCGCGGCGGGTTACGTCGGCGGACGGATCGCAAAAAGACAGTACGCTCTCAACGGTGCGTTAGGTACGACCGTCGCTGCCCTTTTGAGCGTTTACGAACTGACCATTGGGCCGTTATTTCAAACGGCGAGCGATGGTCCCGCTTGGCTCGAAACGCTGATGAATGTGCTCACTGTGTTTGCAGGGCCACTGCTAGGCGCCTATGGCGGTCATCTGGCCGAGCTTAGTCAACTGCGCCTTGATGCAATGACAGTTGAAGAGCGCCAGGCGCACGGATTCCGATCTAACATTGTAGTTGGTCTCCGATGGATCGCGGCTTTCGCTGTGGCAGCGATCGTCTACCTTGTTGTTTTCGTTATTGGCACGAATACAGTCGGTTTCTTTCGTTGGCTGCCCGCGATCGCAACAATGGCAGCGATCATAGCGGGGACAATGGCCTTGCCGCCACAACACCGCAACACGGGTTGCCTCCTGCTCATGGCGCTGGCAATTGCCGCCCCGCTGGCGCTGCTGGTCAGTTACGTGTCGGCTGGCGATGCCAAATACGGCCATAGCTTTCTGGTCGTCTACAATGCGATTGGCGCACTGCTGACCTATCAGTCATTGAGCGCATCTGTTCCATGGGGCGCGCAACATCCAAGCAAGCGATGGTGGTGGCTATCGATGCATGACTATGCCCGTCTTTCGAAGAGCCAGCGCAGCGCGCGCCGCTACCTCATCTTTGTTGGCGCCGCCTGCGGGTTAATTCTGTACTTGCTGGTGATGGCTGTGGCGGACAGGCTCGGCGCCGACCCGCACCTCACAATCGTTTCGTTTGTTCTGACGCTGCCCATCGGGATTATCGCCGCGCGACCGCTTTGCGCGCTGTTCTGGCCCGACATGCTGGAACAGGCGGATCGCGAAGCCGACGCCAGAATCATGGCAACTCAAACGGCCTCTACTTTCGACTAACCCAAAATCTTCCGCCAGCCGCCGTCGCTTTGCTCGGAATCCGGCTCGATTTCGTCAACGACATCCGGCCCTGGATCGTCGGGGGCGTGAACCAGCGGGATCACCGGCTCGGGTTTGATCTCGATCGGCTTCAACTCTGCTTTGCCCGGCGATTTGATGGGGCTTGGCGAAACACTCGTCGCGATCGCGGGCAGCGCTTCGGTCTTTTCCAGCTCCGGCGGCGCGATGACCGGTTTCATCGCCGACGGCTCGGGCTCGGCGATCGGCTCCGCGCGTTGTGCGCTCAGCGTGCCGGCGAGCGGCACGCGCCATTCGAAAGCGTCGATGCGGCCGGTCACAGGGGAAGCCGGCAGCCAGTGATCGGAGACGTAACCGTCGGCGGTCCAGGTCGGATCGGGCGCGGCATTGACGGCGCGCGCCATCCACTCGCGGGCGCGGCCTTCGTCACTGCGTTCGGCGCGCTCCAAAGCCGCCATCGACAGGCACACCCGCTTGGCCGGCGCGTCGAGAAAAGGTTTCAGCGCGTCGCGGGCTTTGGCGAAGTCGCGCGCATCGAGCGCGGCGCGGGCCAGCGCCAGCGCGCATTCGATATTGTCGGGCGTCTGCTTCGCCAGCGCCTCGATGCGCTTGAGCCGGTCGCGCGCGGTGTCGCCGTAGCGCAGCCGTGCATAGGCGTCGGCAAGATCCGGATGCGGATTGGCGCGCCAAGCTTTGTCGATGACGCGGCCGGCTTTGCGCAGG
>DATMKO010000033.1:0-4845 GCA_035571175.1 Steroidobacteraceae bacterium
TATTGGCGAGCACGCAATAGGAGGGGGTTAGCGCGGCATCGATGCCCTGCACGGTGATGTTCGCCGAAACGTCGTTGCGGATCGCATTCTCGCGGGTTGCCAGCAGCGCCTGCGCGTCCAAATCGACGGCTACCACCCGAGCCGCCCCCAGCTTCAACGCGGCCAGCCCCAGGATGCCGGAGCCGCACCCATAGTCGATGACCGCGCGGCCGGATAGGGGCAGCGATTCCAATATCTGCAGGCACAGCGCCGTCGTCGGATGAGCGCCGGTGCCGAATGCCAACCCCGGGTCGAGCCGCACCACCACCGCGTCCAGGTCCTGCGGAGGATCGGCGGCGTGCGGGATGATCCACAGCCGCCGGCCGAAGCGCATTGACTTCCAGTCTTTGAGCCAGGCGCGCTCCCACACTTGAGTCGCCACGGCGCGGACGCGCGCGGATTGCGCGACCTGCGGCCCCAAACTCATGCCCAGCCGATCGAGCCGCAAGACGGCGTCGCGCGTCACGTCGGCGGATTCTTCGAACAAAGCGCGCACCAGCGTATCGCGCCACAGCTTGAGTTCGCCGGGCCTGGGCTCGAGCACCGGCTCGTCGCCGCGATCGACGAAGGTGATGGAACTGGCGCCGATCTCGAACAGCGCTGCCTCAACCTCACCTAAGTCCAAAGTCGCAAGTGGGAATTCAATTTCATAGAAGCTCATCGCTGCAACATCCTGCAGATGTCATTTGAGCCCTAAGCGACGCTCTAGGTAGTGAATGTCCGTGCCGCCCTGGCGAAATGCCGAGTGATTGAAAATTTCCTGATGCAGCGGGATATTGGTCTTAATGCCTTCGACCACCATTTCCGCCAGTGCGTTGCGCATGCGAGCGATGGCCGTGTCGCGAGTGTCGCCGTATGCGATGACCTTGCCGATCATGGAATCGTAGAAGGGCGGGACGTTGTAGCCGGTGTAAACATGGCTGTCGACCCGAATTCCCGGGCCGCCCGGCGAGTGCCATAGGCGGATCGGCCCCGGCGAGGGCGTAAAGTCCTTGGGGTCTTCGGCGTTGATGCGGCACTCCACTGCGTGGCCGCGTATCTGAATGTCGTTTTGCCCGTAGGGGAGGGGTTCGCCCGCCGCGATCAGCAGCTGCGCCTTGATGATATCGATGCCGGTGACCAACTCGGTGACCGGATGTTCCACCTGGACCCGCGTGTTCATCTCGATGAAGTAAAACTCGTTGTCCTGGTAGAGAAATTCGAGCGTGCCGGCGTTGCGGTAGCCCAAGTCCCGGCATGCCTTCGCGCAGCGCTCGCCCATGGTTTTGCGCTGCTTGGGGGTCAGCCCAGGCGCCGGCGCCTCTTCGATGACCTTTTGATGGCGGCGCTGCATGGAGCAGTCGCGTTCGCCCAAGTGCACGACATTGCCGTAATTGTCGGCCAGAACCTGAAACTCGATGTGCCGCGGCTTCTCGAGAAATTTCTCCATGTAAACCTGATCGTTGCCGAAGGCGGCCAGCGCCTCAGCCTGCGTCACGCTAATGGCATTCAACAGCGACGCGTCGGTATGCACGACGCGCATGCCGCGGCCCCCGCCGCCGCCTGAAGCCTTGATGATCACCGGGTAGCCGATCCCCTTGGCAATACGGAAATTCTCGTCCGCATCATTGCCGAGCGGACCATCCGACCCCGGCACGCACGGAACGCCGGCCGCTTTCATCTGCTTGATGGCGGACACCTTGTCGCCCAGCAGACGGATCGTTTCCGCCCTGGGACCCACGAAAATGAAGCCGCTTTTTTCGACCCGCTCGGCAAAATCGGCATTTTCAGACAGGAACCCGTAACCCGGATGAATCGCTACCGAGTCGGTAACTTCCGCCGCGCTGATGATGGCGGGCATATTCAGGTACGACAAAGACGATTGCGGCGGACCGATGCACACGGTCTCATCCGCCAGCAGCACGTGTTTGGTGTTGTAATCGGCGGTGGAATGCACCGCCACGGTCTTGATGCCGAGTTCGCGGCAAGCGCGCAGGATGCGAAGAGCGATCTCGCCGCGATTAGCGATGACGACTTTTTCGATCATCGCAGCTATTCGATGATGAACAGCGGTTGGCCGAACTCGACAGGCTCACCGTTCTTCGCAAGTATCGCCGTGACCCGGCCCTCCTTGTCGGATTCTATTTGGTTCATCATCTTCATGGCTTCGATGATGCACAGTATCTGACCGATTTTGATTTCGCTGCCGATCTCGACGAAGGGTTTGGCGCCGGGGGAGGCGGTGGAATAGAAGGTGCCGACCATCGGCGAGGTGACCGTGTGCTCGTCGTTACGCGGTGGGTGCTCGCCGGCGGCTGTGGCCGGCGCGGCCGCGGCGGCCGGGGCCGCGTGAACCGCCGGAACGGCTTGCGCGAAGTGAGTCTGCATACCCAATCGCGGGTGGCGGCTGATGCGGACGGATTCCTCACCTTCCGATATCTCGAGCTCCGAGATACCGGACTCCTCGAGCAACTCGATCAATTTCTTTACCTTGCGAATATCCATCCGCGGACCCCCTTCGTATCGTTTTAGATTTTGCTCAAACGTGCGCTTGCGGCCTGGAGCGCGAGCTCATAGCCGATCGGGCCCAATCCAAATATGCAGCCGACCGCCACATCGGATAAATAAGAATGATGCCGAAAGGTTTCACGTGCGAAGATGTTGCTCAGGTGCACTTCGATGAAGGGCACGGCGACTGCGAGCAGGGCATCGCGCAGAGCGATGCTGGTGTGCGTGAAAGCTCCCGGATTGATGATGACGAAGGCGATGCGATCGCGTTTCGTCGCCTGTATTTTGGCGATCAATTCGTCCTCAGCGTTGCTCTGCGCCGCGATCAGCTCGTGACCCAGGGACTTTGCAAGCGCGGACAAACGGGTCTCGATGTCCTGCAAAGAGGCCGTGCCATACACGCTCGGCTCGCGTGTGCCGAGAAGGTTCAAATTCGGACCATTGAGCAGCAGAATTCGAGGCAAGGCTGGTGTACCGATAGGTGGCATTGCAAAGGTCCGCGATAATAACCAGAACTTGGGGTGAAAAGGCAAGCTTCGGCGGCGAACGCACTCGAAAGTGCCTATCCGGCACGATTGTTGAGAATAGCCGCCAAGCCATCGGCGATGCGGCGTTTCGCTTCCGGTAGTTGGACGAGATCCTGATTAAGGGTTTGCACTACAGAGAGGATCAAATCGGCCTGCGGGCGATGCAATTCGCCGACGAACAGCGTCACCACCTCGCCGCGCCGGTCGGTGAACACCGTGAAGGGAAACGCCGGCGAGTCCATGCCGAACTTCGCGGCGACATCCAAGGCGTCTTGCTCGCCGATGAGCAGCGGATAGTCAATTCTGAATTCGCGCGCGAAGTCCTGCACTTTGTCGCGATAGTCGACTGCGATGCCAACCACCGTGACATCGCGCCCGGCCCATTCCGAAGCCAGAGTCTGGAGCAGCGGTATCTCGCGGCGGCAGGGTGCGCACCAGGTCGCCCAGAAGTTGATCACCAGGGATTTCCCGCTCCATCTCATGATGGGGGTGGGTTGGCCCGTGAGGTCGCTCAATGAGAAGGCAGGCAGGCGCGCCGGAATTACAGGATGCGGCCACCCCTCATCGGGGGTCTGCGCATTCGTAGTCGCGGCATCGCCGGGATTGGGCGCGCTGGCGTGGCCCGCAGGTACAGCCTGGCCGCCATGATCCGAAGTTCGAATCACATAGAGCCGTGCGCCAGCCCAAATTGAGACCAGCACCACGGATGCGGCAACGGCCACGCGCAGCCGGCGGTCATTCATACCGGAATGTCGAGCTTGCGCCCCTTGCGAAGCACCAGCCCGGCGAGAAGAAACGCCAACACACCCCCAAGAATGGCCATACCTTCCCAGGGGTGAGAAGGAATGGCGACTTCGACAGGCTTAATGGCAGCGCCCGGAAAAATCACTTTGGTAATGGGCGGATAGCATAGGCCGGCTTCCGCGCAGCCCTGGTAGGTCACTTTGATTTGAATGGGGTGGGCACCGGCATCGAACCGCCTGAAGGGCACAGCCACTTCGACCTGCTGGGTGTAGATTTCCTGGGTCCCCAGGTACGGATCGGTCTTTATCGCGCCCTTGGGCAGCTGCGGCGCGAGCACCTGCAAATCCGGGCTTTCCGCCTTGACCTCGATCTTCTGTCGATACAGGTAATAGCCGTCGGCAATGACCCAGCGCACCATCAGAAGATCGCCGTTGACACGCGCTCCTAAGCGAAACGCGACGTCCGGCGGCAGGAAGTCGGTCTCGTTGGAGTCAATTCCCCGCATCCACCACGGCTTGGCGGTTGCGGTGGTTGCCGCGCCGAGCAGCAACAGACTTGACATAACAGCGACGACTCGCAGGCATTTCATCGCGGCACTTTAGCAGTCCGCGGCGCGTGCGCGTCTCGCAATATTCTGCTGCATCACAACAAAGATTTAGCTCTGCGGCACTTGATTAGTAACAATCTGCCGCTATGATTAGCAGCCTCGATGGGAGAGTGCTAACAAGCTCCTGTCACGGTTCAACCAAATTCATAGCATTAGGAGTCTTGTCTTATGAAGATTCGTCCCCTTCATGACCGCGTGATCGTGAAACGAGAAGAAGAAGAGCGTAAGTCCCCGGGTGGCATCGTGATTCCGGATACGGCGACCGAGAAGCCGATTTTCGGGAAAGTGATTGCCGTCGGCAAGGGCAAGATTTTAGAGAACGGCGAGATTCGCCCGCTGGACCTCAAGGTCGGCGACAAGATCCTGTTCGGTAAGTACAGCGGTACCGAAGTGAAAATGGATGGCGATGAATTGGTAGTCATGCGTGAGGAAGACGTCATG
>DATMKO010000034.1:0-6705 GCA_035571175.1 Steroidobacteraceae bacterium
CGCGCCAGTCTGCGGTTGTGTCGGCATCGGCAAGGGCCTAAATGTTCCGCGCAGCCGCCTGCCCCAGGTGGTGCGCATTTGCGAGAGGCCATAGCCGTGTTGCGCGACGATATCAACAACGCGATGAAAGAGGCGATGAAGGCCGGCCAGGCGCGGCGCGTCTCGACGCTCCGCATGGTCAATGCCGCGGTCCTGCAGCGCGAGACCTCCGGCGCCGAGCGGCTCAAGCTCAGCGACGCCGAGATCCTCGACGTCATGGGCAAGATGATCAAGCAGCGCCAGGAATCGCTCGACATCTACGAGAAGGCCGGCCGCGCCGAGCTCGCCGCCCAGGAGCGCGAGGAGATCGAGATCATCTCTGCATATCTGCCCAAGCAGTTGTCCGATCGAGAAGCAGGCGAGGCGATCTCCTCGCTGATCAAGGAGCTCGAAGCCGCAACGCTCAAGGACATGGGCCGCACCATGACGGCGCTGAAGGAGCGATTCGCCGGGCGGATGGATTTCTCCAAGGCCAGCGCGATGGTGAAGAAGCTGCTCGGCGGCGGGTGACGCCGATGACGAAGCGCAGGATGTTGGTCGGGCTCCTTGGCGCGAACATCCAGGGATCGATGTCGCCGGCGCTGTTCGCCGATGCCTTCGCGGCGGCCGGGATCGACGGCTACTATCACCTGTTGGACGCGGATCGATTGCCGGGGCGGCTGCCGCAGCTTTTCGATGCGATCAAGACCGCGGGCTTCATCGGCGCCAACGTCACGTTTCCGTTCAAGCAGGAGATCATTCCACTGCTCGATGCCGTGGACCCAAGCGCCGCTCAGGTCGGCGCGGTGAACACCGTCGTGATCGCGCCCGATGGCCGCTCCACCGGCTACAACTTCGATCGCGCGGGATGGCGCAACAGCTTCGATGAAAGCATCGGCGGCGACAGCGCCAAGGATGCGACGGTGGTGCAGATCGGCGCCGGCGGCGCCGGGCGCGCCGTCGCCTTTGCCTTGATGGATCTTGGCGTTGCCGAACTCGTCCTGCATGACCTCGATACCGCGCGCGCCAATGCGCTGCAGGCCGACCTTGCGCGGCATTATGGTCCGTCGCGCTGCCGGCTCGCGCAGGATTTGGCGCGCGACATCGTCGCGGCCGCCGGTGTCGTCAACGCCACTCAGGTCGGCATGCGCGGATTCCCCGGCAATCCGGTTCCGGTGGCGGCGCTTAAAGCCGACCATTGGGCCGCCGACGTCATCTACACGCCGCTGCAAACCGAATTCCTCAAAGCCGCCGCCGCCAAAGGCGCCCGCACGCTCAACGGCAGCGGCATGTGCGTGCACCAGGCGGTCGAGGTGTTTGCGCAACTCACCGGCGTCGCGCCCGACCCGGCGCGGCTGCATCGCGCCTTCGCTACCGCCGTCGCGGCGCGCGACGCGGCGTTCGCTGCAGCGACGTGAGGCACATGGAAAGCCTTTGGCGCCGCGCGCGATCGTGGCAAACTTGAGCGGACGAATAACGGGGAATAGACCAAATGCCGGCGTGTCTCGTTCGCGGCCTGCGCAGTGTCGAGCTGGTCGCCACCAATCTCGACGAGGCGACGCGCTTTTATGAGACCGTCTGGGGTCTCACGCCCATCGAGCGGCGCAACGACGCCATCTATTTTCGCGGCACCGGCGGCTATCACCACATCCTCGGCCTGCATCGCGGCGCGCGGCCGGCGGTGGTGCGCATCGTGTTCGCGGTCGCCGACCGGCAAGCGGTCGATGCGTTGCGCAACGCGGTGACGGCCGCGGGCTGCAGCGCGACCGCGCCCGGGCCGGTGGCGCTGGCTGGCGGCGGTTATGGTTTTGGCTGCAAGGATCCCGACGGGCGCAACCTCGCTTTCGTCTGCGGCTCTTCCGATCATGCGGACGCACACGACCAGCCGGACCGGCCGCGCAAGATCGTGCACGCCAATCTCAACATGCGCGACCACGATGCCAGCCTCGCCTTCTTCACCAAGACGCTCGGCTTCCGCGTGGTCGACGACAACGCGCCGCTGACGTTTTTGCATTGCGCCAACACCGATCATTGCTCGATCGTACTGGCCAAGACCGATCTGTCGACGTTGAACCACATTGCCTTCGACGTGCCCGACTTCGATTCGGTGATGCGCGGCATGGGGCGCATGAAGGACAACGGCTATCCGATCGAATGGGGCCCGGGCCGCCACGGGCCGGGGAATAATGTGTTCGCCTATTTCTGTGGCCCCGACGAAGTGCCGCTGGAATACGCCGCCGAGGTGCTTCAGATCGACGACAGCTATCAGCTGCGCGGCTCCGACTACTGGAAATACAAGCCCGGCCGCTCCGAGCAATGGGGCCTCACCGCGCCGCGCTCGGCGCGCTATTACCGGGTGCAGCGGCTGTTCGGATTTACCGCGGACGGGGAGCGCGTGAGCTGACAAAGCGCGTCATTGCGAGGAGCGAAGCGACGAAGCAAACCAGGACGGCGCGCACCGCGATGACGCTCACGCGCGCTGCTTGCGCTTCTGCTGCATGTAAGAACGTCGCACTGCGTTTACCCTCTTCAAATAACGTTGGAACATTCAAATAACATCGGAATCGTTATTATCTTCTGCGCCAACGCGCAGGTCGCGATCAGCCAGCAAAAGCGAATGAGATAAAATTATCACGCCAAATGCAATTCTGTTCGGCTCCACTAAGGACTCGACATTTTCGCGGGTTTTCACCTGTTATCCCGCCAACTGACCTACGAACGACATTGCAGGATCGCTTTCGAACAAGATCCATTTGTCTTCAGTAAATTAGCGTGGCTAGATTGCTAATTTTCCACAGGTTGTATACAGGCTAATAACACTCCTAAGCATAGCATTTGTGGATATCTCGACCCTTGGTTGCGTGCCCTTCCTCGCGTGTTTGTAATGGCCGCGGGAACAAGGGGTGGGGGCCATGCGGTTTTTTGTACCGCGCTTCATTGCGCTTTTGGTGGTGTGCGTCGGTGTTGCGCTGACCACGGCGGGCTGCAATCCTTTTCTGGATTATAATTATTATAGCCAAGGCATTGGCACCAACGTCTACAATTCGGCCATTGCCGCCGAGACTGAAGCTCAAGACGTCTACCTGAACGCATTGTGCGAACAGGCCGGATTGCAGTCTGGGATTTACGTCGCGGGGCAGTACAGTTGCATTCCGACGGTGCGCCCTGGCGACTGGAGCGCCATCGTTCAGGCCGGATTTAACGACATCGACCAGCGATGCGACGGTTATCTGGCGTGGCTGGACGAACAAAGGCGCCTGAAAGCGCCGATACTCAATGAGATAAACACCATACAGGTTGCCGCTCAAAACATTATGGGTCTGGCGGCGGCCAGCGTCAAATCGATCAATATCGTCGGCCTCGCGTTCGGTTTCGCATCCAACACGTTCACGAACATCCAATCCGGGTTGTTGCTGGAGATCGACAAATCAACTGTCGAAACTGTCGTCATCCAGGGCCAGAACAATTATCGCGCGACCTTGCCGGGGCCTATCGATAATCGGGCAACTGCGATCTACGTCTTGCGCTCATACCTGCGCATCTGCACTCCGTATACGATTGCGAACCAGATCAACACCACCGTGACGTTGTTCCACAGTAACGCTGGGCAAGGATCACCGTTGATCGACTCAAGTGTTGTCCGCGCTTCGATCGTTCAAAATGCCAGAACCCCGCTGGCGCCGACGCCGCAAGTTAAAGTCGGGATGGCCAGTGCGGCAACTTCTTTCGAACGGGACTTGTCATTGCAAGATGGCAGAAATCTACAGCAGACGCTGTGTGCTTCACCGACTGGTGATTTCGGTCCACCAAATTTACCCGTTGGGCAAGAATCTGCGACGCGTCAACAATTGCGTCAGTTCAACGCTGCCTTCCGATATGGCGTTCCTGGCCCGATCGACCAACTATTAAACACGACACCCGACACGATCAGCACGTTCGCCCAGCTACTAAAGCTTAGACAGGCGCAACAAGCGTTTCCGTCATGCACCGCCGCTGGGATGATGAATGGGTTTGAGGTTGGAATATTCACTCGATTCACCATTCCAGCGATCAAGTTACAAATAAGCGCCGCACTGGCGAAAAATAACCTTAGTACTCCTGCGAACTTTGACGCCAAAAAAAGCATAGTCGACGCCCCCACGCGTCAAGCTATCACTAGCTTGCGCACGGTATTCGACCATGGCTCGCCCGAACTTGACCCGAAATTTTATGATTGGCTCTTGCAGGCGTCCTCTCGTAATTGAGCCAACTCACGAGGAATACGATGCCGAGTTTTCAGCAGTTGGCCGCCGAATATGCTGCACTTTGGAATCAAGCCACGATTCGTCCTGAGCACGTCGCCGATGTAACGGCGTCGGCACAGAAACTAAGGACCATAAAGCCAAGTTACGATCAGGTCAGCGCCCGCAGCAATGTTCCTTGGTATGTCGTCGGACTGATTCATGGCCTTGAAGACTCTACGTATAGCCTAACGACCCACCTCCATAACGGCGATCCGCTAACCGCCCGCACGGTCCATGTGCCGGCTGGCCGGCCGCCAACGGGTACTCCACCGTTCAGTTGGGTCGACAGCGCAGTCGATGCATTGACACTGGAAGGTTTCGATAAGGTCAGCCGCTGGTCAATCGAGCGCATCGCATTTCAACTGGAGCAGTACAACGGCTGGGGGTACCGAAACCGTCACCCGCCTATGAATACGCCATATCTCTGGTCCTTTACCAACCTTTATTCGACGGGGAAATTCAGTAGCGATGGAAAATTTGACCCAGCGCTGACGAGCGCTCAACCCGGCGCGATGGCGGTCCTCCAGCTACTCATCAAGGCGACGGGTCTCAGTGTGCCGAGCGAAGCTGGTGCTAACGGGGGGGCCGGCATTGCCGCCAGCCCCGCCGCCGCCCCCACCCGTTCCGGTACCCACAGGACTCTATTTGGCAGACGGGTTACCCTTTCATTTGCTCGACCAGCCAAGTGACAGCGCTCAACGCGGCTTCTTCGTCCTCATCGATATGCCAATCACCAAAATACGGGAGGTCGATGCCACATTCTGGGAGATCCAAGTAATTGCACCCGACCTTTCTAAGCAGTCGGGCTTTACTCACAAAGTCTGGCTCAAAGCTCAAACCGTTCCATCAAGCTTCCAACCTGAAGATTTCGGGCAAGCCTGCCTTGATGCGGCTCGTTCCTTTGGGACCAGCGCCCATTTCTTGTTCGCGCTTGCTCAATGTGAAAGTGGTATGCAGAACGTGGCGGGCGACGCCGGCGCTTTCGGCCCGTTTGCGCTGACCGCAGCAGATTGGACCACCTACAACGACCCGGCTCAGACCGGGGCAGGGGACTCGGGACGATTCGATCCCTTACTGCAGGCAGCGGTCGCAGCCCTAATGACGGTAAAGCTGACCAATGACTTGCGTTCGACCTTGCCGGACAAGCGGCTGCCGACATCCGAGGAACTTTACTTGGCGCGCATCTTCGGCGCCGCCAATGTCGCGGCCTTGATGGCCAGTACCCCCGGCAACGCGGTGAGTGCTGTGCTATCGCCGCCCTTGGCCGCCACCGATCTCAACCAAATCTTTGCGTCTCGGCCGAAACTGCTGACGGCGGGCATAAACGTAGGTGACCTACTGAAAGCGGTGCAAGATGGTCTCGATGCCGGGCTCCAAGCCGCAGTCACGCTGTTGCAGAAGGTCGAACCTGATCTTGTGGTCGGGCCACCGGAGGCCACCGATTCCGGCCTACCTTGGATGCTGAAGGCACAAGGGGAATTGGCTAAGAACATTCATGGAGACGCAACCAACCCCGAGATCAAGAAGTATTTCACCGATACGACCCTCGTTCAGGCACCGGACGATGCTGCCTGGTGTGCGGCTTTCGTATCGTGGTGCATCAAGGAGTCGGGCGGCACCACGAAGCCGGTAACCTATTCGGCACGGGCGGCCGACTGGTTGAACAACGGAGAGAACATCCCCGGACCTGCTTTCGGCGCCGTTGCCGTGCTGAAACCGTTGGTCTCTGGCAGTTCCGGCCACGTTGGCTTTGTCACGACATGGGATCAAACCAAAGTCACGCTACTTGGGGGCAATCAGGGGGATGCGGTTTGCGAGAAGGAGTTCCCCATCGCAGACGTTCGCGGATGGCGTATGATGTAGTTGCCATTCTGCTGCTGCATCTCCTCCTGTGGAAAACCTTGAAAAGCCGGCATAACGGCTTCGTGCGGCTGGTCTTTCAGCTCGTCCCCGTAAAAGCTTGATTCCTTCATCTATGATAGCAGAAGCGATTCGTCCCAATCCAAGGGCTCTAAGCTTGGCGCTACGCTTGAGCGAATCACCATGCGCTTTACGCCGCAATTTCTCGATGAGCTGCGCGCGCGGCTTCCGGTTTCGGAGGTCGTGGGCCGCCGCGTGAAATTGAAGAAGGCGGGGCGGGAGTGGAAGGGGCTGTCGCCGTTCAACAAGGAGAAGACGCCGTCGTTCACGGTCAGCGACGACAAGGGCTTCTACCACGACTTCTCCTCCGGCAAGCACGGCAACATTTTCGACTTTATGATGGAGACCGAGGGCGTCAGCTTTCCGGAAGCGGTCGAACGGCTGGCGGAGATGGCCGGCGTGCCGCTGCCGGCTTATTCGCCCGAAGCGGAAGCGCGCGAAGAGCGCCGCAAGACGCTGCACGACATCGTCGAGCTCGCCGCGG
>DATMKO010000035.1:0-7653 GCA_035571175.1 Steroidobacteraceae bacterium
CAACCGCGATCCGTACATCTTCAAGACCGCGGATTTCGGCAAAACCTGGAAACGAATCAATAGCGATCTGCCAAAACATGAGCTCTCCTACGTTCGCACCATCACCGACGATCCCAATTGCCCGGGACTATTGTTTGCGGGCACCGGCAACGGCCTGTACTACTCGCTCGACGAGGGTGGCCACTGGACACCGCTGCAAACGGGCTTGCCCGCTGCGCCCGTAACCTGGGCAGTCGTGCAGCCGCGGTTTCACGATCTCGTGGTGTCCACGTATGGACGTGGCCTCTACATCCTTGACGACATCACGCCGCTGGAGCAAATGGCCAAGCATCGTTCGGATGCGGGAGTGGTGCTGTTCGAGCCGCGCGCGGCGTATCGCTTCGTGCGCGGACCCGTGGGTCTGCTCAACTTCTCGCTCAAGACCAAGCCGAGCAGTGCGCTTAAATTTGAGATCCTCGACTCGCAGGGCAAACTCGTCCGCCAATTGGAAGCCAAGGTCGAAGATCTCGTCGTCGGCATCAACCGTGTGAAGTGGGACATGCGCTATGACTCACCCAGGGTCATTGCGCTGCGCACGGTGGCCCCCGACAACTCACACATCTGGGATGAGCCGCGCTTTCGCGATGCCGACTCGCGGCCCATCACGCATTGGGGATCAAAGCCTGGCGAAGTGGGACCGATTGTGGCGCCGGGTACTTATTCGGTGCGCCTGAAGGTTGATGGCCAGTCCTACACACAGCCTCTGATGGTGCTCCCCGACCCGCATGCGCCGGGCTCGGCTGCGGATATCGATCTATCGGTCAAAACGTTGCTTAAGATTCGCGACGATATCAGCAGTGTCTCGGACACCGTCAATCATATGGAATGGCTGCGCAAGCAAATCGAGGTTATCGAAACCATGTTGCGCCCGGGCAAGAAGCCGGATCAGTCGAAGGCGCCGCCTGCCGAAGCGGACGATGAAGACGATGCAGAGCCCGCCGCGGCGCCGCCGCGGGCATTGATAGAGGCGCAGGAACAACAGAAAAAGCAACTGCTGGCTGCGGCGGAAGAGCTGGACAAGAAACTCCAGGGAGTCGAATCACGGCTGGTGTCGCGGGCATTGCGCAACAGCGATGACAAATATTTCATCGAACCTTATGGGGCATACCTGGATCTCATCTGGCTCAATGCCGAGGTCGGAACCGGCGGTGGCGATGTGGCGGGGAGCGCCGATTTCGCACCCACCGAGACGCAGTTGGGTTTGCTGAAGAGCTACGAAGCGGAGGCCGCGAGCGTCGACTCGGATTACCGCAAAATCCTGCAGAATGATCTGCCGTTGTTCGATCGAGCGCTGGAGAGCGCGAATCTCGCGCCGTTGGTCGGGGGTGCGCGAAACTAAGGGTGTGATGTGCAAACATTTAACTTTCGGGGAACCGCGGCGGCAATAACCGGGGCAGCGAGCGGCATCGGCCGGGCGCTCGCACTGGAATTTGCGGCGCGCGGCTGCGATCTTGCGCTGGCCGATGTCGACGCTGCCGGCTTGGAATCGGTTGCGAAAACGGTGACCGCCGCTCATTCGCGGCGGGTGTCGATTCGCCGCGTCGATGTCGCCGACGCCAAACAAGTCGAAGAGTTCGCTCAAGCGGCCGTTGCGGAATTTCCGGCTCTCAGCATTGTCATCAACAATGCCGGTGTCGCCCTGCTGGGCCAGTTCGACGAATTCGACAATGCACAATTGGCCTGGTTGATGGGCATCAACTTCTGGGGCGTAGTCTACGGAACCCGCGCCTTCCTGCCGCATCTTCGCAGCCGACCGCAAGCGCATATCGTCAACATTTCGAGCGTCTTCGGCATCATTGCGCCCGCAGGTCAGTCGGCATATTCAGCCTCGAAGTTCGCCGTTCGCGGATTTTCCGAGTCGGTGCGTCACGAACTCAAGATGAACAACAGTCCGGTGCGGCTGTCCGTGGTGCATCCCGGAGGGATCGCGACCAACATAGCGCGCAATGCACGTACCGGCGTCAACGTGCGCGAGACCGTCAATGTCGCCGAACTCGGCGATCGCTTCGCGAAGCTGGCACGAACCAGTCCAGAGGCTGCGGCGCAGCGCATCATTCAGGGAATTGAACGCAATGAGCCACGCATTCTCATCGGCGCTGATGCGCGAATGCTGGATCTCATCCAGCGCTTAATGCCGGCGAGGTACTGGACGGTGCTGGCGCGCATCTTCAAGGGATTGTCGGGCGACTTAGTTTGACAACTTTGCCGCAGCGGCTAGTTGCTGCGGCGCCGCGTTCAGCTCCACCAGCAGTTCCGTCGCACCGTACACTTTTTCGAGCGCCTCGCGAATGATTGCCGGGTGCACGGCGATGGCGCGATTGTTCGCGGAATTGAACCAGTAGTGACCCGCGATCGAATGTATGTTGCCGTCAAACATCAAACCGACGATTTTGCCGGAGGCGTCAATCAACGGACTTCCCGAGTTTCCGCCGACGATATCGTTGCTGGTGGAGATGCAAAACGGTGTGCGCAGATCCAATTGCGCTTTCGCCTTCATCCAGCTGTCGGGTATCTTAAAGGGTGAAGCCCCGGTCGCCCGCTCGAATGCGCGATCAAGATGGGTAAATGGCTCGACCGGCGTGCCGTTTTCGACCCATCCTTGCACGGTGCCGTAATTGAGGCGCAGAGTGAAACTCGCATCCGGATAAGTATTGGTCCCCTGCACCTTGAAGCGAGCTGCGGCAATTTTTTCGGCTGCGGCCGCGATCGGCGCCTCGACTTCATCCTCGTACTGCTTGCGGATGGCGCGGGCATCGCCGTCGATCAGGCGCACCAATTCGATCATCGGGTCAAGCGATGCATCCACCGCGGCCTTGCCGCCGACCCAGAGTTGGTGCCGGAGCAGAGCATCGTCAAGCTTGGTCTCGGCGATCAGCCGCGTCGCCAGTTCATCCGGCGACTCCTTGGTCAGCAATTTGCGAACCACCGGGTGATCGGGGCCGAGCCATTCGCGCATGCGCTCGAGAGAGAAAGAAAGCGTCAATTGTTCAAATTCGGGATAGACCGGAACCCGAGCAAATAAATCGCGTTCAATCAACGGAATTGACGCCTCGGTAAACTCTCGCAGCCGGTCATTGTTGGGCTTCAACCGTTCATCCGCGCCCCGCACCAGCAATCGTGCGTCGCGAAACAGGGTGCTGCTGAACCCAGCACCATTTTCAATCAAGGTATAGGGGACGTACAGCGCCCGTTCGCGGGTCAACGCCGCCTCGATCTCGCGCCACGGATCCGCTCCAGTCAGCTGCGAGCTGAGCCGCAGCTTCTGTTCCGCGGCGGATTTCGCCGCCATCAGCGCATCGTCATTGAGCGCGTCGAGCTGCTTGCGGCGTACCTTGATGCCATTCTGCAGGCTGTTGAGCGGCGCCTCCACGATGCGTTCGTCGGCTGGATTAGCCTTGCCGAACTGAATGTAGCGGCCGCGCAGTTCGGACGTGCGCATCAGCGAGATGGGCAACGATGTGTCGCGCTCGAATTGCAGCTGGGCTCGCGTTTGCAGGCGAGCCGTTGAGCCAGGATCGCCGGCGACGAACACCAATTGATCGGCGTTGGGTCCGGCAAAGTTGATCTGCAGAAAATTGGGCGTCTTCGCGGGTTTGTTGTTCTCATAAGCACGCAGGATCGAGAAATCCAGAGACCAGCGCGGAAACTGAAAATTGTCAGGATCGCCCCCGAAAGCGGCGATATCGGTCTCCGGAGAAAACACCAGGCGTACGTCGGTATAACGCTTGTACATATAGAGAAAGAACTGGCCCCCTTGATAGAGCTTGACCGCCTGGCATACGAGCTTGCCGGATTTGGCCTTCACGCTCGATTGTTCGCAGGCTTGTTCGAGCGAGGTCAGTAGCTTCTTGCGCGCCTGATTGGCCGCGGCGTCGTTGAGTCCCAAGCCGGATTTTAGGACCGCATCGGAAATGTTTTCGGTGCCAATGAGCACGTCGGCCTGCTGCGCCGGACAGCGCTGTTCCTCCTTGCGATTGTGCGCCGCGAAGCCGGTATCCATCAGGCTCTTGTTCTTGGTGGAAAGCTGCGCGAGGCATTGTTCCACGCAATGGTGATTGGTGAGAATCAGGCCATCCGCCGACACGAACGACGCGGTGCAATTCGCGAGGCGAATCGTGGACAGTCGAACATGATCGAGCCAGGCGGGTGTTATGTCCGCGCCGTACAGCTGTTTCACTGTGGCAGAGGGAAAATTATCGAAGGTCCACATTCCCTCATCGGCATATGCGGGCAGCAGCACCGCACAAGCCGCGAGCAGCAAAAATCCACGCATCAATGCCTCGTTTTTATAGGACCGTCGCGCAGCCGACAGCGCATTCTACTTAATTGGGGGATTCCGCTACAATCCGCGATTGTTGCGGCCTCAAGGCGTTTTAGAAAATGGCAGCCAAAACCTGACGCCCCGCAATTGCAAGCGCCTCCGCGGCGCGCCTTTACCTCGTTTGCCAATCGCGATTTTCGGATTTTCTTCCTCGCCTCCAGCGCGGCGATGATGGCGGACAATATCGAGCACGTGATTTCCTACTGGGTGATTTTCCAGAAATTTCATTCGCCCGCCTTGGGCGCCTTCGCGGTGGTTTCGCACTGGGCGCCGTTTCTCCTGCTCGGCGGTTACACCGGAGGGCTGGCGGATCGCCTCGACATACGCCGCCTCATCCAACTCGGCATGCTGTTGTTCATGGGTGTGTCGATCGGCTGGGGCGTCATGTTCCTGACCGACTCCACCGCCATGTGGAAGGCGATGGTGCTGCTGCTCGTCCACGGCCTGGCGGGCGTCATTTGGCTGCCGGCGGCGCAGGTGCTGATCCACAGGATTGTCGGCGTGGAACTGTTGGCGAGCGCCGTGCGCCTGAACGCCACCGGACGTTACATGGCGTTTTTGGTCGGGCCCGCCGTGGGCGCAGGGTTGCTGCGGGTGTTCGGCCCGATTTACGGCATTTTCATCAATGCGCTCATCTACGCCCCATTGTTCATGTGGCTCATGCGGGCCCCTTATGGGTCGCGGTCTGCGGGCGCCGCGCGCCCGGCACAAAGCATCACAGGCTATGCCCAAATTTGGTCGACGATGCGGGTAGTGGCGGGCAATCCGGTGTTGCTTGCAATGACCGTACTGGTGGGTGCTTCGGCTTTCTTCATCGGCAACGCCTACCAGGCGCAAATGCCGGGGTTCGCGTTTGATCTGAGTCATGACCGCGCGGAATTTTCCTACGGCCTTCTGTTTGCTGCCGATGCGGCGGGCGGTTTGGCGGCGGGTTTGATATTGGAAAGCCGCAGCCTCTTGCCGCCAAAGGTGCGAACCGCCTTCATCTTGGCGATGATTTGGTGCTGCGCCCTCGCAGGATTTGCTCGAGCGAACAACTACCTGGTTGCGATAACCTTGTTGTTCGTTGCCGGTTTCGTCGAACTTGGATTCAATTCAATGGCGCAGTCCCTGGTGCAGCTGAACGCGCCAGCTGAGATTCGCGGCCGCGTAATCGGCGTATTCTCGATGGCAGCGAACGGATTGCGCACCTTCAGCGGATTGAGCGTCGGCCTGTTGGGCGCGAGCATCGGCATCCACAACTCGTTGAGCTACAGCGCCGCCGCTCTGTTCGTGGTGTTCGCAGCCATCGTCGTCACCCGCAGCGTCGGCCGGCAGCCCGGCACCGCACCGCCGCAATGAGCCCGCCGACTGACCTCGATTTCATGCAACAGGCACTGCGTCTCGCCGAGCGGGCTGCGCGCGACGGCGAGGTGCCGATAGGCGCGCTATTGGTGTTGGGGGGCGATGTGATCGGTGAGGGATGGAACCGGCCGATCGGCAGCCTCGACCCGACCGCCCATGCCGAGATTATCGCGTTGCGCGAGGGCGCGCAGCGGCTCAAGAATTACCGCCTCGGCGGCGCCACGCTGTATGCGACGTTGGAGCCCTGCGCCATGTGCATCGGCGCGGTGCTCAATGCGCGTGTGGCCCGGGTGGTATTCGGCGCATGGGACTCGAAGGCCGGGGCCTGCGGCAGCGTGATTGATTTGCCGCGCGAGCCGCGCCTGATGCATCGCATCGATGTATTTGGCGGCGTGTGCAGTGACGAGTCAGCCACGTTGCTGCGGCAATTCTTCGAGAGCCGCCGCTAGTTCAATACAACCGCGTTGGGGCCGTCGCCCCACGCCCACTGCAGCATATCCCGATAGCCGCGCACGTTGTCCACGTAGTGCACCGGCTCCCGGCCACGCGCGAAGCCGTTCTCGGTTTGGGTGTACCAGCGCTCCTGCTCGAGCAGCGGCAGAAACTCGCGCACGCTTTGCCAGGAGTCCGGATCGCGGCCGGCCCGTTGCGCCAGCACGCGCGCATCTTCCAGGTGTCCGTAGCCGATGTTGTAGGCCGCGAGGGCAAACCAAGTCCGGTCCGGTTCCGGAATACGCGACGGAATTTTCTCGTACACCTGATGGAAATACCAGGCACCCCCGAAAATGCTCTGCTTGGCGTCCGACAGATTGGTTACCTTGGCTTCCGATGCGGTGACGCCGGTCAACTGCATCAAGCCCTTGGCACCCGACGAGGAGGCGGCACTGGGGTTCCACTTCGATTCTTGGTAGCCGATGGCCGCCAACAGGCGCCAGTCCTGGCTGCTCTGCGCCGCGGCTTCCACGAACCACTGCTTGTAGAGGGGCAAGCGGTCTTGAAGGTGACGCATGAAATTAGGTTCGCCGGCGAGCTCAGGATCCTCGGAACGGCCGTAGTAGCGATTTACGATCGCGGCCAGTTCGCCATCGACATGAAGACGCGCGAAATATACGGCCACGGCGTGCGCGAAGCCCGGATCACGATCGCTTGCAGCCCATGCCAGCGGCCGGCTTCCCGGGAAATCAAACGCGATGCGGAGGTTCGGATGTGCAATGTGCGCCAAAGCGAATTCGGTCGAATCCGCAAGCGTATAATCGATGCTGCCGTCAGCGACGCCGTCGAGCAGCGCCTGGGAGTTGGTGCTGGCATTCTCGACCCAAACAAGATCGGGCAACGCGCCGCGGGCATTTTCCAATGATTTCGCATAGGAACTGCCGGCGGCGATTTCCAAATCGGCATTGCCGATTTCCGCGAGCGAACCCGGCAGTGCCGCGCCGCGACGGTAAATCAGGTGCTCGCGCACATGCTGGTACACAGGACCGAATTCGACGCCGGGAATGGACTGCGGCGGTATTTTCAGGCCGGCCGCGGCCAAGTGAGCCGCCCCCGAGGTGAGCGCCGCATAGATTTCGGGGTACGTCTTCATTGGCGTGATCTTGAGTTTCACGCCGAGTTGATCGGCAAATCGCCGTGCGAATTCATACTCGGGGCCCATCGGCGCACCGTCGGGGCCGCGATAAAAGGCGAGCGGGCCCGTGCGCGTGACTACCCGCAGCTCGCCCAGCGTCTTGATTTGATCAATCAAGCTGGGTAATGGCGCATAGCTGCTGAGCATGACGACGGCGGATAACGCTATCGTCAGCTTGGCCCAGCTTGGTCCATGATTATGTATGTGTTTGTACAAATTACGCACGGTCATGAGTCCATTAGAGTGCCGTGAGGCGGGGCAAGTTCTGTTCCTAAACACGACCCCTAGCCGATGCGGTAGAATAAACTAATATTTCTCGATG
>DATMKO010000036.1:0-5321 GCA_035571175.1 Steroidobacteraceae bacterium
AGGTCCGGAATTACCGATACAGCTGGTACAGCCATAGCCCACGGTATAAAACCCGAGCTGTTCCAAATCCTTCAACAATCCCGCCTTGGTCAGATAATCGGTTACCACGCGCGAGCCCGGCGCCAGCGAAGTCTTCACCCAAGGTTTGGATGCGAGCCCACGTTTGAGAGCATTGCGCGCCAACAGGCCGGCGGCCACCATGACCGCGGGATTCGAAGTATTCGTACAGCTGGTGATGGCGGCGATCAGCACTGCGCCATCCTTGACGTCGAAGCTCTTACCGTCCACGGTGGCGGAAGCCTTGCCCTTGGCGCTCGGGTTTTTCTGCGCGCGCTCTTCGGCCATCTTCTTGACGCTGGCCTCGTACACTGCTTTTGCCTTCTTCAGCGGCACCCGGTCTTGCGGCCGCTTGGGTCCCGCAAGCGAGGGCTCGACGGTGGACAGATCCAGTTCAACAACAGCCGTGTAGTCGGCGGCGGCCGCACCATTGACGCGCCACAGACCCTGGGCCTTGGCATAGGCCTCGACCAGCGCAATTTGTTCGGCCGAGCGGCCGGTGAGTTCAAGATATCGAGTGGTTTCCTCGTCGATGGGAAATATCGCGCAGGTCGAGCCGAACTCCGGCGACATGTTGGCGATGGTGGCGCGGTCCGCGAGCGGCAGGCCCTGCAAGCCATCGCCGAAGAATTCGACGAATTTGTCGACCACGCCGAACTTGCGCAGGATTTCGGTCACGGTGAGCACAAGATCGGTGGCCGTGGTGCCGGCCGGCAGTGCGCCGGTGAGTTTGAACCCGATCACCTGCGGTATCAGCATCGTCACCGGTTGGCCCAGCATGGCAGCCTCGGCTTCGATGCCGCCGACGCCCCAGCCGAGCACGCCCAGACCATTGACCATGGTGGTGTGGGAATCGGTGCCCACCAGGGTGTCGGGATAGGCGGATTTCCTGCCCGCCGCATCGTCGGCGAAAATCACACGCGCCAGCCGTTCGATGTTGACCTGATGCACTATGCCGGTATTCGGCGGCACCACTTTGAAATTACTAAAGGCCGTTTGACCCCATCTTAAGAACATGTAGCGCTCGCCGTTGCGCTTGAATTCGATTTCGTTATTGTGCTGCAGCGAATTGGCGGCGCCGTATTCATCGACCTGCACCGAGTGGTCGATGACCAATTCGGCCGGCGCCAACGGGTTGACCTTCTGTGGATCGCCACCGAGCTTGACGATCGCCTCGCGCATCGCCGCCAGGTCGACGATGCAGGGGACACCGGTGAAATCCTGCATGATGACCCGCGCCGGCGTGAACGCGATTTCGTGGCTGGGCAGGGCTTTAGGATCCCACTTGAGGAGCGCCTCGATGTCGCCCTTGGTCACATTGACGCCGTCTTCGAAGCGCAATAGATTTTCCAGCAGGATCTTCAGGGAGAAGGGCAGACGCTCGACATTGAACGACTTGAGTGCCGCGAGATTCAAGATCTCATACTGCTGCGCACCCACCTTGAGCGTCGTTCGAGCATTGAAGCTATCTGTCATGACCCCTCCACGGAAAAAAGAGAATTATAGGCGATAGTGCGCACCGCGGCCCCGGGCGCGGAGTTGAACCGCCGCGCGATGATGCCGCCGCCGAGACAGCGCTCGCCGCTGTAGAACACCGCGTACTGACCGGGCGTGACGGCGCGCGCGGGTTGGCTTAAGGTCACGCGCCAGTTCGAACCTGTGCCGTGGCTGGCCGAGCACTCAAGATCACGCTGCCGATAGCGCGTCTTCACGGTGCACTGGAGCGGCCTCGCGGATAGGCCGGCCGCTCCGATCCAGTGCATTTGCTCCACATCGAAGGCATCGGAGAGCAATAACGGATGGTCTTGATCCTGAACCACGATGAGCGCGTTGCGCGCGGCGTCCTTTTCCGCAACGTACCAGGGCGCGGCGGCGGCTCCCGCACGCCCGCCCACACGGAGGCCCGAGCGCTGCCCCAAGGTGAAAAGCTCGAGACCGCGATGCTCGCCGATGACCCGGCCTTCCGCGGTCTCGATCGGTCCCGGCCGCGTTTGCAGATAGCGGCTCAAAAACTCTTGGAAGGGTCGCTCGCCGATGAAACAGATGCCGGTGCTGTCGGGTTTGTCATACAACGGCAAGCCGGCCGCATGCGCCATTTTCCGCACCTCGGTCTTGTGCAGGTCGCCGATCGGAAACAGCGTTTTCGCGAGCGCGGACGCGGCCACGCCGTGCAGAAAATAACTCTGATCCTTCGCGCTGTCCGCCGCACGCCGCAGTTCCGGGTTTGGCCCGTGGCGAACCTGCGCATAGTGGCCGGTGGCGATCCAGGCGGCGCCCAAGCGCTGCATGTAATCCAGGCAGACGCCGAATTTTATTTCGCGGTTGCAGAGTACATCCGGATTCGGCGTACGGCCTGCGGTGTATTCGCGCAGGAAGTGAGCGAAGACCCGCTCCCGATATTCGGCGGCAAAGCTTACCCGATGCAAAGCGATGCCCAATGCGTCGCATACCCGGCGCGCGTCCTGAAAATCCGCGGCATTGGTGCAGTAGCGGTCCTCATCGTCCTCCCAATTGGACATGAACAAGCCCTGTACGGTGTAGCCTGAATCGCGCAAACGCAGAGCCGCGACGGCCGAGTCAACGCCGCCCGACATGCCGACGATGACGGTGCCGGCAGAAGTGGGATCGGGGAGGGGCTCTCGCATCCGCCCATTATACGGGCGCGCTGCGAGAAGCCGAAGGTTACATGAGCATCTGCCGCATTTGCGACTCTTGCATGCTCGTTTGCCACACTTCGTCGAAGAAGTTCAGATAGCGGCGCACCACGGCCGGATCATTCATATCCGAAATGCCGTCCCATCGGTCCGCCTGCAGGCGATACACCAGCGCCTTGTCGTCGGCGATGATGAAGGCACCCGCGCTTGCGGGATAATCGGGACTCATGGCGCGCAAATCGATGCAGCTCGTCAGACGCCGGGCCAAGGCGAGAAAACGGTTGTTATCGACCATGGCCCGCGACGGGTCGGCGAGCAGCACCCTGACCTTGGCATAGGAACGCGCCAATACCAGGCGCTTGATGGCCTCGAGAAAGGGCTCCTCGCCATATACCAGCGGCTCCAAATCCTGCGTGAAAATCGACAGCAGTCGTTGCGCTGATTTTGCCACCTTGAGAGAGGCTTCGCGGACCTCGGGCATGGTGCTCAGGATGGTACGGGTGCCGGATCCCTGGGACACGTCAAGTCCAGGCGCGGTAATCTTACCCGCGACCGGTTTTGAGCGTTCTTCCGTATCACCCGCCATACTCAACCCCTACCCCGCGTAGTTTGAGCCTGATAGTACCGTCTGATTCGGGCGGTACCGTGCTAACTACGTCACGTTTCGGAGGGCTAACTTGAGCGGCCGGGGGCCCCTAAGGGGACCTTCCGCGCAGCGCCAGGTGCGGCGCCAAGCCGACATAGGTCCCGGGCGTGAGCTGCATCAAACGTTGCTTTTCCTCGGCTGGAAGGGCCACGGAGGCGATGAATTCACGCATGGCGCGCTCGTCGACCGGCCGGCCGTGCGTGAAGGTCTTCAGGCGTTCGTAGGCATCTGGAATGCCGTGGGCCCGCATCACAGTTTGCACCGCTTCGCTCAATACCTCCCAAGCGCGGTCCAAGTCCTCCGCCAGCCGCGCTTGATTGAGTTCGATCTTTTCCAGGCCCGCGGTCAGCGATCTGAAGCTGAGCACCGCGTGCCCAATGGCAACGCCGACATTGCGCAGCACCGTCGAATCGGTGAGGTCGCGCTGCATGCGCGACACCGGCAGTTTGTCGGCGAAATGCCCCAGCAGGGCATTGGCCAATCCCAAGTTGCCCTCGGCGTTTTCGAAGTCGATCGGGTTCACCTTGTGCGGCATGGTCGAAGAGCCCACTTCACCCGATTTGAGCCGCTGCGTGAAATACCCCAACGAAATGTAGCTCCACATGTCGCGCGCAAAATCCAATAGCACGGTGTTGGCGCGCATCAGCGCGTGACAGTATTCGGCAATCCAGTCGTGCGGTTCGATCTGGGTGGTGTAGGGGTTCGAAACCAGACCCAATGATTCGACGAATGAGGCGCTGAATGCCGGCCAATCGACTTGCGGCAGCGCCGCCACATGCGCGTTGAAATTGCCGACGGCGCCGTTCATCTTTCCCAGTATGGCGACACGCTCGATCGCGCCGCGCTGAGTCTCGAGCCGTGCCGCGACGTTGGCGAATTCCTTGCCCAACGTCGTGGGCGACGCGGTTTGACCATGAGTGCGCGCCAACATCGCGACGCCGGCGTGACGGGCGGCCAATGCATCCAGCGAGTCTTGCAGTGCGCGCAGCTTGGGCAGCAGCAGCGTCGTACGGGCGCTCTGCAACATGAGCGCATAGGCGAGATTGTTGATATCTTCGGAAGTGCAGCCAAAATGCATCCATTCCAGTTGCGCCGGGGTCGCGCCGCGGTTCTGCAATTCGCCGCGCAGCCAGTACTCCACGGCTTTTACGTCGTGATTGGTGCGCGACTCGATTTCCTTGATGGCGGCGACATTGGTCGCGCCCGGATCTTTGGCCAGCGCCGCGAGCAAATCCTTGGCGCCCACCGGCAAGCCGGCAAGCGCGCGCGCCGCGGGCCCCGCCGCCAGCCGCAGAAACCAAGCGCATTCCACGCGAACCCGCTCACGCATCAGTCCGGCTTCGCTGAATATGCGGCGCACCGCGCTCAGTTTGTCGGCGTACCGGCCATCGAGGGGAGACAGCGCGTCACTGAAGGCGTTGGACATCGGAAAGCTTTAAATCGCTCGAGTGATAGAATTGGCCGATTCTACCGTAAACGACCGAACTTAAGCGGAGTAAGGCGCGATGACAGCAACCACCCGCGTCGAACGCGACAGCATGGGACCGCTCGAGGTGCCCGCCACGGCGTTGTGGGGCGCTCAAACGCAACGCGCCATCGAGAATTTTCCGCCCACGGGTCTGCGCATGCCTCGAGCCTTCATTCGTGCATTGGCGCTGATCAAGCATTCCGCCGCAGGCGCGAACGCCGAGCTCGGCGACCTGCCGCAAGCGGTAGGCACCGCCATTCAGGAAGCATCGCTCGAAGTGGCCGCCGGCAACTGTGATGACGAATTTCCGGTGGATGTTTTCCAAACCGGGTCTGGCACCAGCAGCAACATGAATGCCAACGAGGTGATCGCGACGCTCGCATCGCGCATCCTATGATCCAAGGTGCATCCCAACGATGAAGTGAACATGAGCCAAAGCAGCAACGATGTGATTCCGACAGCCATCGACGTCGCGGCGGCCTTGATGCTCGATGAG
>DATMKO010000037.1:0-6376 GCA_035571175.1 Steroidobacteraceae bacterium
ATCGGTGCGCGAAGCGCGCACCGCCATCAAAGAGCTCAGCCCCGATGTGATGATCGTCGACATCAGCCTCAAACAGGGCGACGGTATCGAACTGGTGCGCGATGTGCGGGCGCATCATCCGCAACTGCCGATACTGGTCCTATCGATGCACGATGAGACCATTTATGCGGAACGCATGCTGTCGGCCGGCGCCAACGGCTACATCATGAAGCTGGCCGCCAGCGAACAGTTTCTGATCGCGTTGCGCCGCGTGCTCGACGGAGGCATTTACGTCTCCGAGGCGGTGGGCAACAACATGATCCAGAAGTTCGCCGCCGGCGGAGCCTACATCTCGGCCAATCCCGTGGATCGCCTGAGCAATCGCGAGTTGCAGGTTCTGCACATGATCGGCAAGGGAATGAGCACGCGGGAAACCGCAGCGTCATTGAATCTGAGCATCAAGACGGTCGAGTCGCACCGGCAGAGGATCAAGCGCAAACTCAATCTGCAAACCGGCACTCAACTGGTTCAATATGCCGTGAATTGGTTTACGGGCCGCGAAGCCGGCAACAGCATGCCGACGCCAAGGGAGACTCCGGAGCCCTGATGGAATCAGCCTTTGCGCGGCTCACTGGTGACGTCGCGCACGCTGCCCGCGACGTGGACCGGATGGCCAACGTCGTTGAGCTGCGCCGAACCGCGCATGTGCCACCATTCCGTTTGGCCGTCCGCGAGGCGCACCTGGAAGGTCGCATCGAATGGAACTTTCTGCTCCAGATGATCGCGCAGCTGCCGCAACAGCATCTCCCAGGTCTCGGGCGCGAAGAACGGGCGCAGGTCATTGAAGGAGCGTTTAGCCGCTTCGATCCAGCCGAGACGTTCGTGGAACCATTGGCTGAACCAGGCGGATCCATCCGACAGAGCCAGTTCCCAAAACCCATCGCCGCTTGCCTTCATGGCCAGCGCTCCAGGTGTCGGGGACTTGTTGCTATAGGGACGGGAATCGCACATTCCCGGATATCGGTCGGTTATGCTGCGATCTGAAGAAGCAGTTTGCGGCGCAGATATCGCTTTCGAGCACTTAAGGCATTGACCTAGCCTCGATGAGTGGTGGCGCTTAGAATTTGCAACCAGGACGGCACACATGGTTAAGTCGCTACAATATGCGCCGATAACTCGAAGCACTATAAACTCAATATCGACGGGGTTGAGAAAACGTGACTGAGACGGAATCTGTGACGCCGATCACAGTCGAAACCTCACCCGCAATTTTGCTGGCCGAGGATGACCCCGTCACGCGCATGCTCATGACCCGGTTTCTCAAGAACGCCGGCTATGAAGTGGACGCCGTGGCCAACGGCTCGGAGGCGCTCGACAAGATGACGAAGCGCTACTATCCGATGTTGGTCACCGACTGGGAGATGCCGGAAATGGACGGCATCGCACTGTGCAAGGCGGTGCGCAACATGCAGCTGGATGGCTACGTGTACGCGCTGCTGCTCACGGCGAGGGATGCCAAGGAACACATCATCACGGGGCTGGAAGCCGGCGCCGATGACTACTTGGTCAAACCGGTACACGAGCCGGAGCTGATTGCGCGCTTGAATGCCGGCCGGCGCATACTTGCGCTGGAACATTCGCTGCGGGTCGCCAACCAGCGCAACCGCATCCTGTCGATCACCGACGCGCTGACCGGTGCCTACAACCGCCGCTACTTGATGGAGCAGCTGCCGCGAGAGGTGGAGCGCTGCCGCCGGTATGCATATCCCTTGTCGGTGCTGATGTGCGACCTCGATCATTTCAAGCAGATCAACGACCAGCGCGGCCACGCCGCAGGCGACGATGTTTTGCAGCAGTTTGCCGCCCGCGCTCAGAAGTCGATTCGTCCCTACAGCGATTGGATCGCGCGCTACGGCGGCGAAGAATTCCTGATCGTGCTGCCAGAAACCGCGCATGCCGATGGGCTCATTGTTGCGGAGAAGATTCGCAACATAGTCGCGGGTGCGCCCTTCACCACGCGCGCCGGCGATGCCGCCCTGACCGCCAGTTTTGGCGTGGCCTCGACCGGACCGCACGGACCGGATTTATCGCTCAAGGTGGAAACGCTGATTCGCGCCGCGGACGAATGTCTCTATAAGAGCAAGGCCGAGGGGCGAAATCGCACGACTGGCCAGGAGATCGCGGTCTCGCTCGCGCTCATGGCGCACGGCTGAAGAACCACGCTTGGGATCAGATGACCTGACGCAACTCGGCGTTGACCGCCGCCAGCTTGTCCGTCAGTTCTTCCACCAAACCATCGAGGGTCGGAGTGGCATTGTCGCGGGCCGCGATTTCGAGGCTCGAGGCCGCCTGACTCAAGCCTACCGCGTGAATGTTGGCGCTGGCGCCCTTCAAGGCATGCGCGCGTTTGCGCACGGTGTCCAGGTCACTGGCCTTGAGCGCGGCGATGATATCGGCCAGGCATTGATCACCGCTCTTGACGAAAGTCTCCGCCAATTCACGTTCGAAATCGATATCGCCCCCGGTCAGCTGGCGCAGTGCTTCGCGATCCACTGCCGGTGCGCGCGCACCCGCCTTCAAGTACCGGCTCAGTACGTCAATCAGCTGCGCCGGTTCGATGGGTTTGCCGAGGTGTGCGTCCATGCCGGCGGCAATGCATTTTTCGCGATCCTCAGACATGACATTGGCGGTGAGCGCGATGATGGGCAGCCGTTTCACGCCGCGGCGACGCTCTGAATCCCGTATGCGCTGGGTCGCGGTAAAGCCATCCATCACCGGCATCTGGCAATCCATCAAGACGGCATCGAAGGCGGTCGCCGCGATATGCTCCAGGGCTTCGGCGCCATTGTTGGCAATGGTCACCTCGGCCGACAGCTTCTGCAGTGTGCGCTGTGCGACGCGCTGGTTAACGGGATTGTCTTCGACCAACAGGATCTTGTTGCCGCGGAAGATCTGATTCGCCTGCGGCGCCGAACCGACCAAGGGTGCGTGCGGGGTTTTGCCGGTCAGCACTTGATCCACGAGGGTGGCCAGCAGGGTGGCGCGAATGGGCTTCAATCCCACGGCATCGGGACGGTGTTCGTGTTCGATGGTGTCATGATCGGCGCCGAACAAGGACAGCAGAATGAAGGGCAGCGAGGCGTAGCGTGGATCGCTGCGCAATGCGCTCAGCAGGTCGAGGCCGCTGCGCACCGGCATCAATTCATCGGCCAGCACCACATTGATGGCAGGATCCTTCGCCAGCTGCTGCAGGGCTTCGTCGACGCTGCCGGTCGGCACGGTGTCGAAGCCGAAGAGCTTGAGCTTCATGTCCAAGCTCTCGCGGGCGGCGGGGATATCATCCACGATCAGCACCTTGCGGCCCACCCCGAGGGCCCCGCGCTTCGGCTGCTGCGGCACCGCATCGACATTCACGGTCACCCAGAAGGTCGAGCCTTTGCCGCTCTCGCTGCGCACGCCGACTTGGCCGCCCATCAATTCGGTCAGCCGTTTGACGATCGACAGTCCCAAGCCGGTGCCGCCGTAGTGGCGCGTGGTGGATGAATCGATCTGCGAAAACGATTTGAACAGGCGGTCCAAGCGATCGGCCGGAATCCCGATGCCGCTATCGGTGACTTCGATCGTCAAGGTCGGGCGCCCCGCGGCGTTCACTCCCACCGAGGCATAAAGTCGGATGTGCCCCTCGTGAGTGAATTTGACGGCATTGCCGATGAGATTCAACACCACTTGCCGCAGGCGCCCCGGATCCGCGCGTACCATCACCGGCACGTCGGGCTCGAGGGTGACGATCAGCTCGATTCCTTTGGCGGCGGCTTGCAAGGCCGTGGCGGCGACCGTCTCGTAGAGCAGGTGAATCAGATCGAAATCGACGTTCTCCAGCTCCAGCCGGTCGGCTTCGATCTTGGACAGATCGAGGACATCGTTGATCAGCGACAGCAAGGCCTTGGCGCTGCCGCGGATGATGTCGAGGTACTCGCGCTGCGTGCCGTCCAACGCGGTCTCCGCCAGAATCTGCGACATGCCGAGCACGCCATTCATGGGCGTGCGAATCTCGTGGCTCAAATTCGCGAGAAACGTGCTCTTGGCGCGATTCGCCGCTTCCGCCGCCAGCTTGGCATCGAGCGTGGCTTGTTCGGCGAGTTTGCGATCGGTCACGAGCTGCATCGCGCCGGCCAATCGCAGCGGTGTGCCGTCGGCCGCGCGCTCAGCCTGCCCACGCACGCGGACCCATTCATAGTGACCGGCCTTGTGCAGGACCCGAAATTCAAGTTCGTGGCCGGCACGGCTCTCGAGATGATCATTCACGCTGGAGTTCACGTGTGCGCGATCTTCGGGATGGATCAAGGTCTGGAAGTGTGCGCGCGACGAGGTGAGCTCCTCGGCGCTGTAACCCAGACGTTCGGCAAATCCCAGTCCGTACCACATCCGATTGGTGATGAGATCAATCTCCCACAGCGCATCCTGCGTGCCGCGCAGGGCGCGCTCCAGCCGCATCTCCACCGAATCCAAAGCCGCTTTGGTGCGCTTCAAATCGCTGATATCGACGATGGCGCCGGTGATGCGCTCCACCTCGCCGGATGGGCCATGCGTGACCTGCGCCTTTTCGCCGATCCAGCGCTCACCGCCACCCTCGAGCAGTATCCGGTACTCGCAGCGGTAGGAGGGATCTTGTGGGGTGGTCTGAAGGGGCGCGCTGCGCACCCGCGCGAAGTCATCCGGATGGACCCGGGACAGTGACAGGTTCAAATCCTCGAGCGGCGTGCTGGCGGGCATGCCCATGAGCTCGAGGAAATTGTCGGAGCAGATGCGGCTGTTGCGCGGGAAATCGAAATCAAAGGTGGCGACGCCGGCCGCGGTCTGGGCGATGTTGAGCGATTCGGTGGCATGGCGCAGCCTGTCTTCCAGCTGCTTGCGCTCGGTGATGTCGGTGATGGTGCCGACCGCGCGGGAATCGTAGCCTTCGGTGCCGAGCAGCACCTGTCCGCGCCCCGCGAGCCAGCGTATCTCGCCGGTCGCTGTCAGGGTGCGGTATTCGCATTGATAGCCGTTTCCGGAGTCGACCGCAGCGCTCAGGGCTTGAACCACCCCTTCCAGATCTTCCGGATGCACCGATGCCAGCCACTCATCGCGCGTCAAGGTCAAGTCGCGGCATTCCAGGCCGATCAGCTCGAAGAACAGCGACGTGCCCTGGATCCGGCCGGTGTTCAGATTCAGCTCGAAGACGCCGAAGCCACCCGCGGCCTGCGCAAATTCCAGAAACTCCGCTGATCCGTGCGCGGTATCCAATTCAGTGCCCACGTCAGCGGGCGCCGGCGCTTGCAGCGCCTGCGTGCCGGAACGCGTCCGTAATTGAGCCAGTAATTTGCGGCGAATCGACCAGCTGCTCATCCGGTTTCCGTACCCAGTGGGGCCATCGCCCTGCATCATAGGGGTATCGGCGGGATCTGGCACCGCTTGAGCTATGATCGATCTCTCAATCTCGAGCGAAAGGCATGCGGAACGCAAGGATTTTGGGCTATTTGGCAGGCGCCCTGGTGGTGTTGCTTGCCGCGGTATTGCTCGCCGCGAGGGTCTGGATCAATCCCAACTACTACAAAGGCAACCTCGCCGCCGTGGTGAAGGAATCCACCGGGCGAGACCTGCAACTAGCGGGCGATATCAAGCTATCGATATTTCCGTGGCTGGCCCTGGAAGTCGGTCCCGCGCGCCTCGGCAATCTGCCGGGCTTCGGCGAAGAGCCGTTGCTGGCGTTTTCTCACGCCAGCTTTCGCGTCAAACTACTGCCGCTGCTGCGCCGACGGCTGGAGGTGTCCCGCATCGAACTCGACGGCCTGGATTTGCGCTTGCGCAGGAATGCCGACGGCCGGGGCAACTGGCAGGACGCGCCGATCTCGGCCTCCTCGCCCACGGGTGCCGGCGCGAGCCGCTCGCCGCACTCCTTCGCCTCGTTTGCGAACGTCAGCATTCACGACGGACGGGTGAGCTATGAAGAGGTGAGCGTCGAGCATTTGAATCTGGAAACAGGCTCCGCTGCGCTGCACGGCGACATTCCCGTCAGCATCACGTTCGACGTCCATCGCGCCGATCCGCGCGATGCGATCTCGGTCAATGCGAAATTCGACCTCAGCGCCGACTCCACCGCGCAGCAGCTACGATTGGCCGCCGTCACCTTGCGCGGCACGCTGAGTCGTCGCGGTGAGGATCGGCCCATCGCCTGGGAATTATCCGCGCCCACGCTCGCGGCAAATCTCGCGGAAGCGTCCGCGCAAGCGGCGGCATTCGCATTCAGCTACGCAGGGGCGCACCTCTCGGGGAGCGCATCGGCTGCGAACCTGTTTGCAGAAGTGAGCCTGCAGGGCTCGTTGACCTTGGCACCGCTGGTGCTGCGCGAATTCGC
>DATMKO010000038.1:0-2567 GCA_035571175.1 Steroidobacteraceae bacterium
TGGCCCACCTTCGATGCCAAGACGCGCGCCACGATGGTATTCGGCACGCCGACTCAAATGGAAAACGATCCGCGCGGCGAAATCCGCGGCTTCTGGGCGCAAATGCCGCCGCCGGCCGGGCTGCTCGGTTGAAATTTGACCTGCCGGCGCCGATGTGCGGCAAACTACGTTGCCGGTAAGGCGCCGGTCTTCTTTTTGGGGGAGTCGTCAATGTCTGTCAGCCCGGAAACGCTCGAAGGGGTGCCGCCTGCCGGCCAGGCCGCCATTGCGACGAGCCAAGCAGCAACGGGTGCGAAATTTGCGCTGTTCGTGCTGTTCGCCATCAACCTGCTGAATTTCTTCGACCGCCAATTGCTTGGCTCATTGGGTGAACCGATCCGCAAGGAATTCCTGTTGAGCGATACAGCGCTGGGGTTCTTGGGTACCGTGTTCATCTGGATGTACGCGGTGGTCGGGCTGCCCTTGGGCCATTTGAGCGACAAGTGGCAGCGAACCAAGCTGATTGCAATCGGCACCGCGGTATGGAGTCTGCTCACGGCTGCGACCGGCATGGCGCAAAATTATGCTCAGCTGTTCATTGCGCGTTTGGGGGTGGGTCTGGGCGAGGCCACCTGCGCTCCCGCGGGTCAGTCCTTGATCGGCGACTTTTTTCCGCCAAGCAAACGGGCCTTTGCGATGGGCGTATTCATGCTTGGCCTGCCTGCGGGGCTATTTCTTGCGTATTACAGCTCCGGAATCATCTATGCGCACCTAGGATGGCGCGCCGCTTTTTATATCGCCTGCGTGCCCGGGCTGTTGTTTGCCCTGCTGGCGCTGATCATCCACGAACCGCATCGCGGTGGGCTCGATCCCGGCCGGGTGGTGACCGCGTCGACCGGATCGATGGTAGCGCCATACCTTAAGGTTCTCGGCCTTCCGACTATGTGGTGGATCATCCTGTCCGGCATTTTTCATAATTTCAACATGTATGCCTTGGGTTCCTTCAACTCCGCGTTCCTGCAGCGTTTTCATGGAATGAGCGTGCATGATGCAAGCATTGTGTCGTCCGTTGCCGTGGGCGCGGTCGGCGCCATCGGCTTGATCCTGGGCGGTTGGCTCGCGGATAAGATGAGCGTGAAACGCCGCAATGGCAGGCTGGTGCTGTCTGCATGGTGCATGAGCATCGCGGCGCCGTGCATTTTCTTCGCAATCAATCAGCCCAAGGGGTCGATCAGCGCTTACGTCATATTAATGGCCATGGGCACGATCACGATGTATGTGTATTACGCGACCGTGTATACCGCCATACAGGACGTGATCGAGCCGCGTCTGCGCGGCACCGCAGTGGCCATATATTTTTGTTGCATGTATATCTTTGGCGCCAGCATGGGACCGGTCGGAACCGGCATGTTGAGCGATCATTTCGCGCACAAGGCGATGGTCGATGCCGGCGCCAGCAGCATGACTGAAGCGTTCAAGGCCATCGGCCTGCACAATGCGATGTATGCCATCCCGGTGCTGGCGGTGATGGCGGCTCTGGTGCTGTTCGCCGCCTCGCGGACCATGGAGAAGGATGTCCGCAAACAGGAATTGCAGCACCAGAAAGCCTAATTTGCCGGGCGCAGCATGTCGCTGAAGCGGCCGAGATGGTAATCAGCATCGCCGAAGGTAAGGTCGATCATGGTGAGTCGTTTGAAGTAATGGCTCACGATATGCTCGTCGACGACACCCATGCCGCCATGCAGCTGCACGGCTTGCTGCCCCACCAATCGGCCCGCCTGTCCGATATAGGCCTTCGCCGCAGCAATGGCGCGCTGCCGCTCCGCGGCGTCATCCGAGTCCGCGTTGACCGCGGCGATGACCGCCATCGAGCGGGACTGCTCCGCCGCGATCAGCATGTCCGCCATGCGGTGTTTCAGGGCCTGAAACGTTCCGATTGCAACTCCGAATTGCTTGCGGGTCTTCAGGTATTCCAAGGTGGCTTTATTGAGCGCGTTCATGACGCCAACGGCCTCGGCGCACAGCGCGGCGATGCCCCGATCGATCGCGCGCTGAACGATGGGCAATGCAGCGCCGGGCGGTCCGATCAGCGCATCGCCTCCCACCGCGACATTATCCAGCTTGAGATCTGCCGCGCGCGCGCCGATCTGTGTCGGATAGCCGATGACCGTCAAGCCTTTCGCATCGCGCGGCACCAGAAACAGCGACACGCCGGCGGCATCGCTGGTTTTTCCGCTGCTGCGCGCCGTGACCAGAAAAAAGTCGGCCGACGGGCCATCGAGAACCACGGTCTTCTGCCCGGAAAGTTGCCAGCCGCCGCCCTTCTGCGCCGCCGCGCAGGCGACGTGCGATAAATCATAGCGTCCCTGGGCCTCGTAGCAGGCCAGCGCCACCTTGGCGCTGCCCGCACAGATCTCCGGCAGCAGCTTCTGCTGCAATTCCTTGGAAGCTGCATCGCGCAGCAGGCCGCCGCTCAAGACCACCGAACTCAAGTAGGGTTCCATGAGCAATCCCGACCCAAATTGCTCCATCACCAACATCACATCGACGGCGCTGCCCCCCAGGCCGCCCACGTCTTCGGGGAAGGG
>DATMKO010000039.1:0-6657 GCA_035571175.1 Steroidobacteraceae bacterium
CGGCAAGACCACGTTGATCAAGTTGCTGACCCGTCTGTACGCACCCACCCGCGGCAGAATCCTGCTGGATGGGCTCGACCTGCAAGAGTGGGACGAGACCGCGCTGCGGCAGCGTATCGGGGTGATTTTCCAGGACTTTGCGCGCTATCAGATGCTGGTCGGCGAGAATATCGGCGCCGGCGACGTGCGCGCGTTTGACGACGAAGCGCGCTGGCGCAGCGCCGCCATCAAGGGATTGGCGGCCGAATTCGTCGAACAAATTCCGGGGACCTATCACGCGCAACTCGGCAAATGGTTCAAGGACGGGCGCGAGCTGTCCGGCGGTCAATGGCAGAAGATTGCGCTGGCGCGTGCCTTCATGCGCAGCGACGCGGATATTCTGGTGCTGGACGAGCCGACGGCGGCAATCGACGCCGGCGCCGAGGCCGAGGTGTTCGAACATTTCCGCGAGTTGACGCGCAATCGCATCGCCATCGTTATTTCGCATAGGTTCTCGACCGTGCGCATGACCGACCAGATATTGGTTCTTGAAGAAGGCCGTATCGTCGAGCGCGGCAGCCACGAGTCGCTGATGGCGGCCGACGGCCAGTATGCGAAACTATTCACTTTGCAGGCGCGCGGCTATCGTTAAGGATCGCTTGAGGTCAACCATGTTCACGATGAAAACACAGCAATTGGCGGCCGCGATTTTCGTTGCCGTCTTGAGTTTGGCCGCCTGTCATCGCGACGCGCAGGCCGTCAAAATGGGGACCTACCGCGTCGTGCTGCAAGTGCCGGGTGGCGAGCTGCCATTTGGCCTGGAGCTCGTAAGCCAGGGAGCTGCAACCGTGGGCTACCTGGTGAACGGCAAGGAGCGGCTGCTGCTCAACGAAGTCAAGATCGACGGCACACACCTGGAGATTCGCATGCCGGGCTACGAGACCCGGCTCACCGCCGATGCGGTCGGGGATCAACTGCACGGCGAGGTCTACCTCGATAAGTTGGGCGGCAAGGATCAGCATATTCCGCTCCAGGCGACTTTGGGCGAGGGGTATCGCTTCTTCGCGAATCCCGCGGGCAATCACGCCGATATGTCGGGGCGCTGGGCGGTAACGCTGCAGGACGATTCGGGTGCGTCGGAGATCGCGGTGGGCGAGTTCGCCCAGTCCGGGGACATCATCACCGGCACCTTCCTGACGCCAACCGGCGATCAACGCTTCCTCGCCGGTCAGGTGCAGGGCGACCAGCTGTATCTTTCGACCTTCGACGGCGGGCATGTATTTCTGTACAAGGCGAAATTGGCCGCGGACGGTACCCTGGCCGGAGACTATTGGTCCGGTCTCAAGTACCACGAGAAATGGACCGCGAAGCGCGATGCCGGGGCCGCTCTGCCGGATGCCTACCAACTCACCGCCATGCACACCGGCACGCAAGCATTCGGTTTTGCCTTCCCGGATCTTGCCGGCAACACGGTCACGTCCAAGGACCCGCAGTTCCGCGGCAAGGTGCTCATCGTGGCGCTCGCCGGCAGCTGGTGTCCGAATTGTCACGACGAAGCGGCATTTCTCGCGCCGCTGTACAAGGAGTATCGCGCCAGGGGTTTGGAGATTGTTTCCTTGATGTTCGAGCATTTCGGCGACTTTCAGCGCGCCGCCGCCGCCACGCAGCGCTTCCGTCAGAACTACGGCATCGAATACACCACCCTGATCGCCGGCATCTCGGACAAGGACGAGGCGGCGAAGAAACTGCCGATGCTGGATCGCGTCTACGCCTTTCCGACGACGATTTTCATCGATCGCAAGGGCAACGTACGCAAGATCCACACGGGATTTTCCGGTCCCGCCACCGGCGAGCATTACACCCAGTTCGTGAAGGAAGTGAAGGCCACTCTCGATCAGTTGCTGGCGGAAACTTAAAGATGCCGTCGTTCGACGTGGTCTCCGAAATCGACACCCATGAATTGACCAATGCCGTCGATCAAGCGGTCCGCGAGCTCACACAGCGGTTCGATTTCAAAGGCACGGACGCCGCGTACGAATTGGAAGAAACCACGGTCACCATGATCGCGCCGGCGGATTTTCAACTCAAGCAGATGCTGGACATCCTCAAGCTGCGCATCGCCAAGCGCGGGATCGACATTGCCTGCCTGGAGGTGAAGGATCCGGAGGTGAATCTGGCGCGAGCCAAACAGCTGGTAATTTTGAAGCACGGCATCGACGCCGACGCCGGCAGAAAGGTTTCGCGTCTGATCAAGGATTCGAAGCTGAAAGTACAGGCGCAAATCCAGGGCGACAAGGTGCGCATCACCGGCAAGAAGCGCGACGACCTGCAAGAGGCCATCGCATTCCTGCGCAAGGCGGATGTCGGTGTGCCGCTGCAGTTCAACAATTTTCGCGACTAGCCGCCGGCGCCTCCCGCCTCTCTGCTGCGCCGCGGCGCCAGAGGCCTTTTGGGCCAATGGTTTTTTTCCGCTGCGGCGCAGATTATTCTGGGCTAAGGAGGGTTCCGTCATGGTAATGAAAACACGCGCTTGCGCTTTGGCCGCAGGTTTAATGCTGACCGCAAGCGCCGCGTACGCCGGAAAGTGCGCCGACACGGTGACGATGTTCAAAAATGCAGGCGAAAGCGCCGGGTATTTTTCCAAGAGCTACGCGTATGCGGTGTTTCCGACCATTGGCGAAGCCGGTTTCATCATCGGCGGCGCCCACGGCACGGGCTGCGTGTATGCGCGCCGCAAATACGTCGGCGACGCCACGATGACGCAGGTAAGTGCAGGCTTTCAGGCCGGGGCAAAAGCATTCAGCCAAATCGTGTTCTTCGAGGATAAACGCGCACTGGATGAATTCGAGTCGGGATCATTTGAGTTTGACGCGGGGGTGAGCGCTACCGCGATAACCGCCAGCGCGTCGGCCAGCGCAGGCACCACGGGTGCCACGTCCGGCGCGAGCGGCGGCAAGAACGATGCCACCACGGAAGGCGCCGGATACCAAAAGGGGATGGCGGTGTTCGTCATCACCAAGGGCGGCCTCATGTATACGGCCACCGTCGCCGGCCAGAAATTCAGCTACTCTGCGCGGTAAGGCGAGCGTATGTTGCGTCGTCTATGCATCCTTGCAAGTCTCCTGGCGGCGCTGGCAGCGTGCGCATCGTCTGATTCGATTGTGATGGTGGGCGCCGCACGCCCGCCAATATTGCCTGCGGAGGTCAAAATCTATTCGCACCCGCCCCCCGCGTACGAGGAAATAGCGCTGCTCAATGCGTCGACCAGCCACGCATTCACGCCCGGCGGACAGAAGACCATCGATGAAGTCATTGAAAAGCTGAAGGAACAGGCGGCCAAGCTGGGCGCCAACGGCGTCCTGCTGGAGGGATTTTCCGATCGCCAAACAGGATCGCTGGGAACGGGCGTGGGCGGTGGCTCAGCGTCCAGCAACTCCGCGGTGGGAGTGGGCGTGGGCGGATCCTTCGGGATCTATAAAAAGAACGGTCAGGGTCGCGCCATCTTTGTGCCGCCGCAGGGATGAAAATCTCAAGGTCACTCGCGCGCGCCCAGGTCGCGCAGCAGCCGTACCAATCCTGAAAGCTCGTCCCATCCGGTATCCGAAACCGCGCAGTACTCTAAATCTCCCTGCCGCCAGAAGGCCAGGTGATAGCCATTGCGCGTGGTATCGCGGGGCAAAGAGCGCGACGGCGGTGCGGCCCAGCTGAATACATTGATGACGTGCGCGCCATGCTGGTAGACCACCACCGCGACGCGCTGGCGGTCCAGGTAGTCGGCGCGCCCGCCGATGAGCTTGTAACCCTGCGGTTCGAAATCGGCGACCACCGGCGAAACATCGGCATGACCTGCGAACCACGGCTTGACCGTGTGCTTGTCGGTGGACACGACATCGATCAAATGTGCCGGCATCAGCGAACGCACATGCGCGCTTACCAGATCGTTTACCAAGGGATTGAGAAGCGGCGGCGCCAGCAGCAGGAACGCGACGGTTGCGGCGATCGCCGTACCGCCAATTCCGCCGGCCGCGCCGGCCCAAAATGACGCCGCTCGCCAGATCGTGGGCGCGTAGGTGTTGCGCCGCCGCGCTTCGGTTTCCTGATCGAGAGCTCGCATGATCTTGGCGCGCAGCAGCGGCGGAGTCCGGGCGTAATTGACACCGCGTCGCAGAACGCCGCGCACTTGCTCGAGGTCGGAAAGCAGCGCACGGCATTCGGCACAATGCTCGAGGTGGCGCTCGATCTCCGCGGCGGAGGCCGCGTCGACCTCGGAATCGAAATAAGCTTGTATTCGCGGCGATTCAGCGCACTGCACGCGGCTCTCCCTCGATTTCCTGCATCCATTTCGCCTTCAATGCGGCACGTGAACGCGCCAACCGGGACATCACCGTGCCGATTGGCACCTGCGTGACGGCCGCGATTTGCGCATAGTCCATCTCTTCGATTTCCCTGAGCATCAACACCGTGCGCTGTTCTTCCGGCAGCGAGGCCATCAGCCGGTCAAGCGCTCTCCTTTGATCCGCATGAATGGAATCGCTCTCCGGATCCGGTGTCGTCGCTGTCATCGCGTGGCCATCTTGCACATCGTCCTCTTCGGGCAGCGGCACATGGGCCCGCCGTTGCTGCTGTTTGGCCGCCGTGAAGTGACAATTGCGCACAATGGTCAGGAGCCAAGCCTTGACGTCGGAGCCGCGCAAGGAATCGAAACCCCGAAAGGCGCGCAAAATCGCGTCCTGCACCACGTCGTCCGCATCGGCGGGCGAAAAGGACAACCAGCGCGCAAACCTGTACGCGGCGTCGAGATGAGGCAAAACCTGTGCCTCGAATCGAGCGCGTTTGTCATCCATGAATGAGCAGACTCAAGGTAGGCCTATTTTATTCCCGGCAAACTCGGGCCTTGATCGCCAGTGCCTGCCCGCAGGCCAAGTATAGCTCTGGATCGCGTATCCTAGCGTCGCGGAGGTCCTCCCTTGCCTCGAAGTGCTTGCCTTGCGTTCGCGTTTGCCGCCGGAATTGCGCTGCAGATCTGCCCGGCTCAGGGTGAGCAGCCCATACTTCCGGAATCGCAATGGTCGCTGTTGCGCAGTGAAGCCAGCGGTACGGCTAGTTACGAAAATCTGCGCGCCCTGACGCGCCTGCATCGCGTTCCCGCGACCCCTGAGTTCGATCAAGCCGCGGACCTGGTCTTGCAGCGCGCGCAGGAATACGGCTTGCAGAACGTTCACGCCGAACAGTTCCCCATTGACGGCAAGATCCATTACGGCCTGATGCGTTCTCATCTTGGATGGACCGTCGAGTCGGCGCGCCTGTGGCAGTTGAGCCCGCAGCATATCTTGCTCGGGGATTGGTCGACCGAGCCTATCCGGCTGGCAGACTACAGCCGCAGCGCCGATGTCGAAGCGCCGCTCATCGATGTGGGCGCCGGGACTGCTGACGCGGATTATGCCGGCAAGGACGTGCGCGGGAAAATCGTGCTCGCCGACGGGGTACTGTCGACCGTGCAGCGCCTGGCCGTGGTGAAATACGGCGCCGCCGGAATCATCAGCGACATGCCGAACCAAAGCACGGCCTGGTCGGGCCTGGACTTGAATATCGTGCGCTGGGGGCATCTGGACGCCTCGCTGCCGAGGGGCTTCGCCTTCATGGTGTCGCGCGCCACGGCGAGCGGCTTGCGCGCGCAAATCGAAAGCGGTCAGCCCGTGGTCCTTGGCGCACAGGTCAAAGCCGAAGTCGGCCCAGGGCATTGGACGGTGGTCACCGGCATCATCGCCGGCACCGATCCCAAGGCCGGCGAAGTCGTCTACAGCTGCCACCTCGATCATCAGCGGCCCGGCGCCAACGATAACGGCAGCGGCTGCGTGACCATTCTGGAATCGGCGCGGCTGCTCAATCGCTTGATTGCCGACGGGCGCCTGCCGCGTCCCAGACGCACCCTGCGCTTTATTTGGGGACCCGAGGTCGAAGGCACGATGGCTTTCTTGAGCAGTCATCCCGACATCCGGCAATCGATGCGTGCCGATGTACACATGGACATGGTGGGCGGCGATCCCTTCAAGAACAAATCCATTCTGCATGTGACAGCAACACCCTGGTCGCTGCCCACGTTCGTCACCGATATCGGCAATGCGTTTGCCGAAGCCATCCGCGACGCCGCCACCGTATATACGGAGGACGGCACTCATGTGGATGCGGCGGCGATCGAGGACCGAGATGGCGCTCCCGGCACGAGAAACGCGTTTCTTGTCGACGAAACGCCCTACTCCGAAGGCAGCGATCACGATGATTACGATTCCTCGACCATCGCCGTGCCATCGCTGTACCTGCGCGACTGGCCGGATATTTACATCCATACCGATCACGACACCTTGTTTGAGATCGACGCCACCAAGCTGCGGCGCGTCGCCTTATTGGGGGCCGCATCCGGTTATACCTTGGCGGCCCTGGATGGCGCGCAGGCGCCCACGCTTTTGCCTTTCTTGGCGGCCCGGGCACAGCAGCGCCTGGCGAAGGGTTTCGAACGCGCGCTGGCCGTGGCGCAGGATTTGAACTTGCAGCCGCAGGACGCCGTGTTCGAGGCGCACAATCTCGTTGCGCAACTGCTGCGCCGCGAGCAGGCCGCGCTGCAATCCTTTGGCGCCTTCACGCAATCCACAAAAGAACTGGCGCCCTTTCTCGAGGCAT
>DATMKO010000040.1:0-8651 GCA_035571175.1 Steroidobacteraceae bacterium
TGCGCCGCGGCGGACCGCACCGGCCATGCCATGCTGCACACCCTGTATCAGCAGTCCTTGAAGCACGAAGCGAACTTCTTCATCGAGTACTTCGCGCTGGATTTGATCATGGAAAATGGCGAATGCCGCGGCGTGGTTGCCTTGGACATGTCCGATGGCACGCTGCACCGCTTTCGCGCTCATCAGGTGATTCTGGCCACCGGCGGCTATGGCCGCGCGTGGTTCACGTGCACCTCCGCGCACACCTGCACCGGAGACGGCGGCGGGATGGCGCTGCGTGCCGGCCTGCCGCTGCAGGACATGGAGTTCGTTCAATTTCACCCGACCGGCATATACGGCGCTGGCTGTCTGATCACCGAAGGATCGCGCGGCGAGGGCGGGTACCTGACGAATTCCACCGGCGAGCGATTCATGGAGCGATATGCGCCGAACGCGAAGGATCTGGCGTCGCGCGACGTGGTCAGCCGCTCGATGACCATCGAAATTCGCGAGGGCCGCGGCGTCGGCAAGCTCAAGGATCACATCGATCTGCATCTGGAACACTTAGGGGCTGCGGTGATCAAGGAGCGGCTGCCCGGCATTGCGGAAACCGCGCGGATCTTCGCAGGAGTTGACATCACCAAGGAGCCGATTCCGGTGTTGCCCACTGTTCACTACAACATGGGCGGCATTCCCTGCAATGTGCACGGCGAAGCGGTCACGCGCACAGCGGGCGGCGAATCGCTGGTGCCGGGACTGATGGCGGTCGGCGAGGCGGCGTGCGTCTCGGTACACGGCGCAAACCGCCTCGGATCCAACTCACTGCTTGATCTGGTGGTCTTCGGCCGGGAGGCGGCGCAGCACTGTGTCCGGGCGTTGAAGCCGGACACGCCGCATCGCGCCCTGAGAGCGGACGCCGGCGCAGCCGCCGTCGAGCGCTTGGACAAGCTGCGCAATGCCAAGGGCTCGCGGCGCACCGCCGATATCCGCTTGGAGATGCAGCGCGTCATGCAGAGCGATGCCACCGTTTTTCGCACCGGCGAATCCTTGAACGACGGCAAGCGCAAGCTGGCGCAGGTTTTTGCCTCGTTCGCCGACGTGCAGGTCAGCGACCGATCGCTCATATGGAACACCGACCTCATCGAGACCTTGGAACTGGATAATTTGCTGGTGCAAGCGGTGGCCACCATGCATTCCGCGGATAATCGCACGGAAAGCCGCGGCGCGCAGGCACGCGAGGATTTCCCCAATCGCGACGATCAACATTGGATGAAGCACACGCTGTGTTGGGTCGACGCTACCGGGGCCACGCGCTTCGATTACCGGCCGGTGCATTTGAACACTTTGACCGACGAGGTCGAATCGATTCCGCCGAAAACGCGGACCTATTGAGGAGCGTTGATGGCTGAGCTATTTCTTCCGCGCAATTCCCAGGTAGGCAAGCACGGACGCGTCTACAAAGCGCCGGCTGACGCAAAGAACATCCGCGTCTTCAAAATCTACCGCTTCGATCCGGACGGCGCCGAAAACCCGCGCCTCGATACCTACGAAGTCGATATGGACAGCTGCGGCCCCATGGTTTTGGATGCGTTGATCAAGATCAAGAACGAGATCGATGCGACCTTGAGCTTCCGCCGCTCCTGCCGCGAAGGGATCTGCGGCTCGTGCGCGATGAACATCGATGGGAAAAACGGCTTGGCCTGCATCAGTGCCTGCGCCGACGTCAAACACGACATCAGGATCTATCCACTGCCGCACCTGCCCGTGGTCAAGGATTTGGTGCCCGACCTCAGCAACTTCTATGCCCAGTACGCCTCGATCAAACCCTGGCTGCAGACCGTTACGCCGGCGCCGCCGGACCGCGAGCGCCTGCAATCCAAAGAAGACCAGGAAAAGGTGGATCGACCTTCGGCGTGCATCATGTGCGCGTGTTGTTCCACCAGCTGCCCAAGCTATTGGTGGAACAGCGATCGGTACCTGGGGCCCGCCGCGCTATTGGCGGCTTACCGCTGGATCGTCGACAGCCGTGACGAGGCGGCCGGGGAGCGCCTCGACAATCTCGAGGACCCGTTCCGGCTGTACCGCTGCCATACCATCATGAATTGCACCGAAGCGTGCCCCAAGGATCTGAATCCCGCCAAGGCGATCGCCGAGATCAAGCAAATGATGGCGCATCGACGTCTGTGATGGGGGTATCGCTCGCCGCACTGCCGGAACTGGGGAAATTGCGCTGGCGCTGCCGGCGCGGCATGCAGGAACTGGATATCCTACTGGCGCGCTACGTGGATGAGCGCTTCCCAAGCGCCTCAAAATGCGAACAGGACGCCTTCCAGCGCTTGTTGGAGACCCACGATACGGTGATATACGCCTACTGTTTGGGCCAGGTTAAGCCGCCGGACGATGTTGCCGCCCTAATCGAACGAATTACGGCTGGCCCGGCAGCCGGCAGCCAATAGGGTGCGATACCGCTGTTAGAATTCGAGCGTGTGCGCAAATTCACGTTTAATCGTCTTGCCGCGGGAATTGTCGAACTTTTCTCCGGCTTGTAGGTCTATCGCGTCAGGCTGGCCCATGAGCTCGCCGGTTTGGGTTCACCCATGAGCGTCGAGGAGAGTGACCTCAAACTGGTGCTGAGGGTCCAGCGCGGCGAGCGCGCGGCGTTCGATTTATTGGTCCTGCGGTACCAGCACAAGGTGCTGAAGCTGATCATGCGTTACGTGCACGATGCAACCGAAGCAGAAGACATCGCACAGGAGGCTTTCGTCAAAGCCTACCGTGCCCTGCACTCGTTTCGTGGCGATAGCGCGTTTTATACCTGGCTTTACCGAATCGCGATTAATACCGCGAAAAATGCCCTGGTCGCGACAAAACGCCGGCCGATGGATTACGATCTCGATCTGCAAGACCCCGAACAATACGAATTGCACGCCCGGCTCTCGGAGTCGGAAACCCCGGAAGGCTTGCTGCTGACGGACGAGATTCGCGACACGGTGAACCGAGCGATTGAGAATTTGCCCGAGGATCTGCGAACCGCGATCGTGCTGCGCGAGTTGGAAGGATTGAGTTACGAAGACATAGCACAGACGATGGACTGTCCGGTAGGGACGGTGCGATCGCGAATTTTTCGGGCGCGCGAGGCAATTGACAAAAAGCTGCGACCCATTTTTGATGGCGGCCTTGGTCGGCCTGAGGACACATGAGCGAACAAATTCGTGAACAGGTCTCTGCATTTCTCGACGGGGAACTGCCCGACTCGGAGACCGAGCTGCTGCTCAAGCGCTTGACCCGCGACGGCGAGCTGCGCGAGAGCTTTGGCCGGTACTCGCTGATCGGTGAGGCGCTGCGTGGCGCAACTTCCGATCGAGTGACCAAGGGCTTTGCCGCGGGTGTGAATCTTGCCATCGACGGCGAACCGGTGCACGTCGCCGTCCATGCCCGGGAGACGCGCGTGACGAATTGGTGGCGGCCCCTGGCCGGCGTCGGCATTGCCGCCGGCGTCGCGACGGTGGCCATCGTGGCCTTGCAACAAAGGGCGATCACCCCCAGCGTGACCGCGGCTGCCCCGGTCACGGCGCAAAATGTGGCTGCGCCAGGCACACCCGCGGTGCATGAGGCGCTCTCCTATACCGTGCCGGCAACGTCGACGGATTCGCGGGTACGGCTGGCGCATGCCCGCTTGACCAATTACGTATTCGCGCACAGCCAGTACTCTTCAGGGTTGGGCCAGCGCGGCGTGTTGGCCGACATGCTCATTGAAGATGATGAACCGGCGGCCGCCGCCAGTGAGAGGGCCGCGCCGCCGGCGCGAAACCCCGACGCTCGCGTTGCTCCATGAGCCGATCGTCGACTAATCGCGCCAGCTGGTTGGTTCCTTGCACCATGGCGGGCGCGCTACTCGCGGCGCTGCCGCAGCCAGCCTTGAGCGCCGATGATCCGCGCGACTGGCTGGAGAAAATGAATCAGGCGCTGGCCACGCGCAACTACGACGGCACGTTTTTTCATTTGAGCGAGGGTCGAGTCGAGACCATGCGCATCGTTCACCGGGTCCGCGCAGGACGGGTGACCGAACGGCTGCAATCGCTGGATGGCTCGGGGCGCGAGTTCGTGCGCAACAACGACGAGTTGACCTGTTACATGCCCGATCAACATATGGTGCTGGTCGAGCCACGCCAGGACCGAGGGCCCTTCCTGGGCTCGCTGCCCAAGTTCGGCGCCTCGGTGAACGATTTTTATCACATCGAGGAAAAGCCCACGACGCGCATCCTCGGCCGGCCGGCGCGAGCCATTGCAGTTACCCCCAAGGATCAGTTCAGGTTCGGATACCGCCTGTGGCTCGATGAGACGACTGCGATGCCGTTGAAGACGCAATTGTGCGATTCACAGGGCAGGGTGATCGAGCAGATATTCTTTGCGCGACTCGATATGCCGGAGAGCATTCCGGACAGCGATCTGGCGCCTACGGTTCGAACCGAGGGAATGCGCTGGGTGCGGCAGGGGGCGCACCAGGTTGCGGCCTCCCCGGCGCTTTCCGCCTACCGCGCCAGCGAGCTGCCGCCGGGATTCCACTTGACCGTCGCGGGCGCGCAGACCCTCGGCGGCGACTCGGTACCGGCGAGTCACTTGGTTTATTCGGACGGACTGGCCACTGTGTCGGTGTTCGTCGAAGCGCCGCGGGAACCGGCGTCAGGAGCGCTGGCGGCGACAGATCCGGTGCCGGTGGAGCCGCCCATGGAGGGCTTGACGCGCGTGGGCTCGGGATACGCATTCTCCATGGTCGTGCAGGGTCACCAAGTGACCGCTGTGGGCGAGGTGCCGGCACAGACCGTCGAGTTCATCGCCCACTCGGTCAAAATATCAGGCGGCGGCGAGCTTCCTCGCCACTGACCCCGTGGCGTCGCGGCGCTTCCTGCTCTATTCACGTCCCGGCTGCGGTCTATGTGAGGAGATGTCGATAGCCCTCGCGGCCGTGCCGGAAGCGGCGGCAATCGGAGTCGATGTGATCGATGTCGATCGCGATCACGCCACCCGCACGCGCTACGGCCATAAGATCCCGGTACTGCTGCTCGACGGCGAATTGGTCTGTCATGGCCGCTTGGACCCCGAAGAAGTACATAAGGCCCTCGCTTATCATCGCCGACCGGTATAATCGCCGGTTTGCCCATAGCGGCTCACGTGGAACACTCAAACAGGCTCCCTGGCGTCGATGAAGAATATCCGCAATTTTTCCATCATTGCTCATGTCGACCACGGCAAATCGACATTGGCCGATCGGTTCATCCAGCTTTGCGGTGGTCTTGATGCGCGGGAGATGCAGGCGCAAGTTCTCGACTCCATGGATCTGGAGCGCGAGCGCGGCATTACCATCAAAGCGCAGAGCGTGACGCTCGGTTTTACGTCGGTGACCGGCGAGCTGTACCAGTTGAATTTCATCGACACGCCCGGCCATGTGGATTTCTCCTACGAAGTGTCGCGATCGCTTGCGGCCTGCGAGGGAGCGCTGCTGGTGGTGGACGCCGCGCAGGGCGTCGAGGCGCAGAGCGTCGCCAACTGCTACACGGCGCTGGAGCAGGGCCTGGAGGTGCTGCCGGTCATCAACAAGATCGATTTGCCATCGGCCGATCCTGCCAAAGTCATTCGTGAAATCGAGGAAATCATCGGCATCCCGGCCGACGATGCGGCGCTGGTCAGCGCCAAAACCGGGCTTGGCGTTCCTGAATTGCTCGAGCAATTGGTCAAGCGCATTCCGGCGCCCAAAGGCGACCCAGAAGGGCCGCTGCAGGCATTGATCATCGATTCGTGGTTCGACAACTACGTAGGCGTGGTTTCGCTGGTACGGGTCATGAATGGCGCCTTGCGCACGGGCGAGAAAATCAGGGTGATGTCGACCGGGCGCAGTCACAACATCGACAAGCTCGGCCGCTTCTCGCCCAAACCGGTGACTCGCGAGTCGTTGGAAACCGGCGAAGTCGGTTTCGTCATTGCCGGGATCAAGGAGATCGACGGTGCGCCGGTGGGCGACACCATCACGCTGGAGAACAATCCCGCCAAGGAGCCGCTGGCGGGCTTCAAGCAAGTGCAGCCGCGGGTTTTCGCCGGCCTGTTCCCGGTGAGCTCCGACGACTACGAACAATTCCGCGAGGCGCTCAAGAAGCTGAAACTCAATGATTCGGCACTACATTACGAGCCGGAAGTGTCCACCGCCCTGGGTTTTGGTTTTCGCTGCGGCTTCCTGGGTCTGCTGCACATGGATATCGTGCAGGAGCGATTGGAGCGCGAATACGGCCTGAATTTGATCACCAGCGCGCCGACCGTCATTTACGAGGTATTGCTCACCGACGGGTCGGAGATCTTCGTGGACAATCCTTCCAAATTGCCGCCGCAGGATCGGGTGTCGGAACTGCGCGAACCCATCATCATCGCCAACATCTTGGTGCCTCCGGATCATGTGGGCGCGGTGCTGGCGCTGTGCAGCGAAAAGCGCGGCGTGCAAAAGAAGATGCTGTTTCTCGGCAGCCAAGTCTCGCTGCAATACGAATTGCCGCTCGCCGAAATCGTGCTCGACTTCTTCGATCGGCTGAAATCCTCGAGCCGCGGCTATGCCTCTTTCGATTACGAATTCAGCCATTTTCAGGCGGCGCCGCTCGTCAAACTCGATGTCCTGATCAACGGCGACCCGGTGGACGCGCTGTCCCTCATCGTGCATCGCGATAATGCCTACGGCCGCGGCCGGGAACTTGTCGACAAGATGCAGGAGCTGATTCCGCGCCAGATGTTCGACATTGCCGTGCAGGCGGCCATCGGCAGCCACATCATCGCGCGCGCCAGCGTCAAGGCGATGCGCAAGAACGTGCTGGCCAAGTGCTACGGCGGCGACATCACGCGCAAACGCAAGCTCCTCGAGAAGCAGAAGGCCGGCAAGAAGCGAATGAAGCAGGTCGGCCAGGTCGAAATCCCGCAAGAGGCGTTTCTCGCGGTATTGCAGGTCGGCAAGAAGGCCAATTGAGCGTGGCCTACAACCTTGAACATGTTGGGGGTATTTCGTGAATGATGGCGATCGTTTTTTCGTAGGCCTTTTAATCGCGGGCGTCGTCTGTGTGCTGGTGATCTTGATCGACGGCTGGTTCTTGCGGCCGCGACGCGATCCGGGTGCAACCAGCGCCGAGGAACCGCTGCTGCCGAAATTGGCCGGCTATGCCCTGGTGGGGCTGTCGTTGGCGATGCTGTGGCGGCTGTTTCGCTACGAGGCGGTCGATTTCAGCCTCATGCTGGTGGTGGTCGGCGCCGTATCCGGCCTCATTTGGGCGCTGGATCAGGCCGTCTTCGCGCGCCGGCGCCAGGCGGCCGCCGCCTCGGTCGGTACTCCCGCCGAGCGCGTGCGCGAGCCCATCGCCGTCGAATACGCGCGCTCATTCTTTCCGGTGATCATTTTGGTATTGGTCATCCGCTCATTTCTTTTCGAACCGTTCCGCATCCCGTCCGATTCCATGATGCCGACCTTGTTCGACGGGGATTTCATTTTTGTGAGCAAGTATTCCTATGGCTTGCGTTTGCCGGTCGTCAATACGCTGGTGTTCGCCACCGGCACGCCGAAGCGCGGCGATGTGATCGTGTTTCGACTGCCGCCGAATCCGAAAATCAACTACATCAAGCGCCTGGTGGGGCTGCCCGGCGATCACGTCCGGGTCGATGAGAACAACCTGCTGTACGTGAATGACAAGCTGATGCCCCAGGAGAGCGGTCCGACCTACACGGGGCCGAAGCAGGATCTGTGGAACTACGCGGGCGTTGCGACGGCCTTCGAACAGCTGGACGCCAAGCGTCATCGCATCATGTTCGCCAACGGCAGCGTCAGAGCCGGCGAATGGGTGGTGCCGCCGGGGCACTATTTCTTCATGGGCGACAATCGGAACAACAGCAAGGATAGCCGCTGGCTGAATGAGCCGGACGCCCCGGGGTTCGTGCCGGAGAAGAATCTGGTCGGTAAAGCGGTGCGAATTTGGCTTAATCTTGATACTCGTGACGGACCTCTCTGGAGAAGGATCGGGAATGCGATTGAATAGGGGTCTTAAAGGGAGGTTTTTATGCGACAGCATCAGCAAGGCATGACATTCATCGGCCTGCTCTGCATTCTTGCCCTGGCCGGCGTGGTCGTCTATGCCGGCATTCGGTTGGCGCCCCTGTACCTCAACTACATGAAGGTGGCCAAGACCATGGAAGCGGCGGCTGCGGAATACAAGTCCGGCAGCGGCGACATCCAGGGGGTGAAGACATCTTTGGACCGGCACTGGAATGTCGAAGACATCACCGGAGTCGATTACAAGGAAATCGAGATCACCAAGGATGAAAACGGCGGCTTGCAGCTGCACCTGGCTTACGATGACACGGCTCCCTATGTCGCCAACGTTTCGCTGGCGGTGCACTTCGATAAGACTGTGAAGGTGCAGTGATTCCACTGCGCCAGTCCGACGATCTTTCCGCTTGGGTCGAACGCACGTTCGGCTACGTCTTCAGGACACCGGAACTCTGTGACGCGGCGCTCACGCACCGCAGCGCCGGCGTGCTGCACAATGAGCGTCTGGAGTTCTTGGGCGATTCGATCCTCAATTGCAGCGTCGCGCGCCTGCTGTTCGATGCCCATCCGCAGGCCGACGAGGGAGCGCTGTCGCGCCTGC
>DATMKO010000041.1:0-3086 GCA_035571175.1 Steroidobacteraceae bacterium
CACATCGGTTGAAATCACATCCTCTCTCCTCAATCGTTGCGCAAGGATTCGGCGGGTAACAGGCGCGCTGCGCGCACCGCCGGGTACACCGTGGAAATGCACGCGAGAACGAATGCAAAGCCGCAGATGCGCAGCACATCAGCCACTCGAACGTGCGCCGGCAGGTCGCTCATGAAGTACACGCGCGCGTCGAGGAACTTGAACCCGACCAGGCCTTCCAAGCCGTGCACCAGGTCCTGCAAATTCGCCGCCACCACCACGCCGAGCAGCACGCCGAGGCCGATGCCTAGCATTCCGATCAAACTGCCCTGCACCACGAACACCGACAAAATACTACCGGGCGAGGAGCCGAAAGTGCGCAGAATCGCTATGTCGCGGCGCTTGTCCTTCACCACCATCACCATGGTCGAAACGATGTTGAAGGCGGCCACCGCCACCATCAACGACAGAATCACAAACAATATGCGCTTCGTGATGGCAATGGAGCGGAAAAAATTCACGTGTTCGCTGGTCCAATCCTGGATCGCGACGCCGCCGCCTAAGCTAAGTGCGGCCGCGCGCGACACGCGCGGCGCCGCGTACATGTCGGTGAGATTCAAGCGGATCCCGGTGACGTCGTCACCCATGCGCAGCAGCTTTGCGGCATCCTGCATCGCGACCAGGGCAATGCGTCGATCGTATTCGTACATCCCCACCGAGATTATTCCGGCGACTTCGAATGCGCGCATTCTGGGGATCACGCCGAGCGGCGTTACATCGCCCAGCGCCACCACCAAGACCACGCGATCGCCAACCTTTACGCCGAGCTCTTCCGCCAGCGCGTCGCCCAGAATCACCCGATAGCGGCCCGCCGCAAGATCGCTCAATCGGCCGCTCACCAGATGCGAGTTCAAATCAACGACTCGCTCCTCGGCGTCCGGCAAAACTCCGCGCAGCAATACTCCGGAGGACTTGTCGCCGTAGGTCATCAAGCCCTGTTCTTCGATATAGGGTGCAGTGCTGATGATGCCTTTGAATCCCGCGAGTTTTGCCACATCGTCGCGCCAATTGGGAATGCTGCCTTCAAGCCCCGAGATCGTTGCGTGCGCCGTCAGGCTCAAGATCCGGGTACGCAGGACCTCCTCGAAGCCATTCATGACCGACAGCACCACGATCAGCACGGCCACGCCCAAGGCCAGGCCGACGATGGCGATGCCGGCGATCAAGGACACGAAGCCGCGCCGCGGCGATGCGCGCAGATAGCGAAACCCGAGGAATCCTTCGTACCAATGCGGCATCAGTCGTACCGCAATGCTTCGGCGGGCTGGGTTCGCGCCGCTTGATAGGCGGGATAGACGGTCGCGACCAAGGTGAGCAGCAGCGCTGCCATGGCAATCCTCACAACGTCCGGGGGATGCACTTCGCTCGGGATGCCCGAAATATAGTAGACATCCGGATCCATGATGTGGAATCCGAGAGTCGATTCCAGAAAGGGCACGATGACATCGACGTTGAGTGCGAGCGCGAGGCCGAGGCTTACGCCCAGCACCGTTCCAATCCAGCCGATCAGCACTCCTTGGGTCATGAACACGGCCAGCACGCCGCGCGGGCTCAAGCCCAAAGTGCGCAGGATCGCAATGTCGGTACGCTTGTCATTTACCACCATGACCAGCGCCGCCACGATGTTGAACACCGCGACCGCGACGATCAACAAGAGGATCAAGCCCATCATGGTTTTCTCAATGCGGACTGCGCGAAAATAGGCTTCGTTTTCCTGAGTCCAGTCGCGCACCCGGAGAGCGGGCTGGAGCCGCTGTGCCGCGAGGCGCGCCAGATCGGGCGCCTTGAGCACATCGTCGAATCTTAAGCGGATGCCGGTGGGTCCCCTCAAGCCTCGCAACGCCTCGGCGTCGCTCAAATTGACCAGCGCCAAAACACTGTCGTGCTCCTGCAAGCCGACCTCGAAAATTCCCACGACCTCGAACTCCTGCAGCCGTGGCACGAAACCGCCGTTGCCGGCGTTGCCGGGGATCATGACGACCACGCTGTCGCCCGCCCCCACCTGCAGCTGATAGGCCAATATTCGGCCCAGAATGATGCGGTTCAATCCCGGCTGAAGATCGGACAGCTTGCCCTCCCGCATGTTATCGGCGATCGAGGAGACGCCTGGCTCGAGCTGCGGATCGATGCCGCGCACAATGGCCCCGCTCATCGAGGACTGTCGGCTGAGCATGGCGTCGCTATCCAGAAACGGCGCCGCGCCCGTCAGGCCCGGCGCGCCCTTGAGCTGCCCTAGCCTGTCTTGCCAGTCGGGGATGGCGGCCCCGCCTGCGGTCAAGGTGGCGTGCGCCGACAGGCTCAGCAGCCGTTCTCGCAGCTCCGACTCGAAGCCGTTCATCACCGACAGCACCGTGATCAGGGCCGCGACGCCGATGGCGACGCCAAGCAGCGACACCCAGGTGATAAAGGAGACAAAGAAGCTATGTTCCCGAGCCAGCGAATAGCGCAGACCCACGAATACGGGAAGGGGTTGAAACATGCGCGGCTATACTTCCAAAAAGATCCTGTTTCGACTGATGTTGCAGCGCTTTCGGTACAATAAGACTGTTAAGTGAGTCAAGTATTGGCCCCTTGCGGCGGTGTTATAGTTTCAGGGGGACCATTGTCCCTAGGATATCGGTAACATATGAGGTACGCCATGAGGTATCGAATTCTGCTGCTTGCCGCGGCGCTTGCTAGCGGCCTCGCGGGAGCCGAGACCATCGCGGTCGACAACGGCATTGCCGTCAAACAGACCGATGTAGCCACACCTACCCGCGGCATGACCATGGATCAGGTCGCGAGCAAGTTCGGCGATCCGGCTAACAAAGTTCCAGCTGTCGGCAACCCGCCAATCTCGCGCTGGGAATATCCGGGTTTCATCGTGTATTTCGAGCACGAGCACGTTATTCACAGCGTGGTTGCAAATTCTTAAAGTTAAAGCGCGAAACGCGATTTAGGTTCGCGTAACATCAATTAAGCCGACATGACCCCTCCGCGACTCGTTCGCGGCGGGCGTTTTTTATTTTTTTGAAAGTTGATGGGCCTACTCGATCCAATACTGCCGG
>DATMKO010000042.1:0-2203 GCA_035571175.1 Steroidobacteraceae bacterium
CGCGTCGAGCCGCCGGTGGCCGGAGGTCATCTTCGCAAAGCGTTCGAAATCGCTGCGCTCGCGCGCATGCGCCAGCACCAGCGAGCCGTTGAACGGCGTATTCGGCATTTCCGCGCGCCACAGGTCGAGCGCGCGCAAGCCGAGCCGGCTGATGACGGGCTCGGCAACCTCGCTCTCGCAATAGGGCGCCAGCATGCCGCCGGCCCAGTGGCTGGTGGAAAGCATCATCGCATCGCTGGAGCGCTCATGCAGCGTGACGTCGTGGCCGGCCTGCGCGAACAACAGCGCCTGCCACGCACCGGCAATACCGGCGCCGATGATGGAGACGGAAGAATCCCTCCGCGGATTGATGGTCTGGTACATCCCTGTCCCTTCGCCGGCATGACCCGGATCAGGTTCAAAGGGTCACCGCGGTCCCGGGCCAGAACTGACCTTCGCCAGTCCGCCCGAGCTTGCGGTATCTCAGCTCCTCATCGGAGCTCCCCTCGGAACACGACTAATGTAGGCCGATGCTGGCCGCTGTCAACGCGGGCGTGAGGAATCGTGCCTCGGATGCAGTGCAGCGTTTAAGCGGCGCACGGCCGATCCGGGGCCCAATTTGGCAGGTCCCAGCTCTGCGGCGCACCGCCAAGGGGCGCTGCACCGCGTCCGGGACCCCAGGGCAGCAATCTATTGGTCCGCAGGGCGTTCCGCGACCTCGTCCGCCGGGGCGGTGGCGGGCGCGGGCTGCTGATGGGTCAACAGGTCCAGCGGTCGTCCCACGGCGTGTCCGGACCGCTGCCGCTTGGCGATCCCGTAATACCCGCTGGCATATAAATGCATGGCACGGTCGTGGTCACCGTTCGCGGCGCGATAGGCGCCGGCGAGATATTTCACGCCGTAGGTGAGGTTGGTTTCGGGATCGCGCAGGCCCTCGGCGTCGCCGCTGTAGCCGAGGCCGCGGGCGGTCGCGAGCTTGATCTGCATCAACCCGATGCAGCCGCCGCGCCCGACGAGGCGCGGCTGATAGCGGCTTTCGCGCATGATGACGCGATGCACCAGCGCTTCCGGCACCTGATTGACCTGCGCATGGGTGGCAACCAGCGCGTCGAACTCGCTATGTCCGGCTTGTGCGAGTGGCGGAAAGCACAGCACCGCCAGAGCGGCGAGCCATCCGAGCGACGAGAGACGTTTCATTCAGCATAATTCCCAGGGCACGCGTGTCTGCTCGTTCATGCTTTACGCGCCCTGAATGGCGCGATCGCCGGGCGCCGATGTGGCCAAAAACGGGCTTTGTCGGGGGTATCCACCCGAATCTGCTGGCGCAGTTTACCAAGAATTATGCGCTGGCGTGCTTCGATCGCGCCTCGAACCCGCGAAAACCAGGCCAACATGACGATTTCAGTCGCGCATTCCGATGCCGCCGTTCATCCCGCGCGCGGGCTGTTGCCGCTGTGGGTCGGCATCGGCGTCTACGCGCTGCTGCTGGCCGCAGGCAACGCGCTTTTGAACGATCCCGACACGATGTGGCAGATCATGGTCGGGCAGTGGATCCTCGACCACCACGCGGTGCCGGAAACCGACATCTATTCCTTCACCATGCAAGGCCAGCCCTGGATCTCGACGCAGTGGCTGGCGCAGGTGATGTTCGCCAAGGCCTATACCATCGCGGGCTGGAACGGGCCGGTGGTGCTGGCCGCGTCCGCGATTTCTCTGGCCTTCGCGCTGCTCGCGCGATTTTTGGGCCAGCGCCTCAGCGAAACCGCGACGCTGGTGCTCGTCAGCGCAGCGCTGGCGCTGACCGTGCCGCATCTGTTGGCTCGTCCGCATGCGCTGTCGATGCCGGTGATGGTGGCGTGGATCGCGGGCCTGATGGCCGCCGCCGATCGGCGCGAGGCGCCGTCGTTCAAGCTGCTGCCGCTGATCGCGCTGTGGGCGAACCTTCATGGCGGCTTCGTCTTCGGCCTGTTCTTTATCGCTCCCTTAGCGCTCGACGCGGTGGTGAGCGCGGAAACCAAGTCGCGCAAGGCGCTGGCGCTGCGATGGGCTGTCTTCGGCGTCGCCGCGCTGGTTGCGAGCTGCGCCAATCCTTATGGCTGGAACGCGATCCTGGCCTCGCAAAAGATCTTGAGCCTTGGCGGCGCGCTTCCGCTAATCATGGAATGGCGGCCGGCGGATTTTGGCCACGTCGGCGCGTTCGAATTGTGCTTGCTGCTTGCCATTG
>DATMKO010000043.1:0-11586 GCA_035571175.1 Steroidobacteraceae bacterium
GCGGTTCCCGGGCTGCCGGCGGCGATACTGGACGTACCGGCCGGCTTGAATGTGGTCCAGCCGACAGGTGCGTCATGAGCGCAATTTATTCGGATCTTAAGGACAAGGTGGTACTGGTAACCGGCGGCGGCTCAGGGATAGGCGAAACCATCGTACGCCAGTTCGCGCTCCAGCAGGCTCGAGTCGCCTTCATCGACATGGCGGTCGAACCCTCGCGCACGTTGCTGCAGGAATTGACGGCAAGCGGTGCGCGCCTGTTGTTTGAACACCTTGATCTCACCGATGTCGCCGCACTCCGGGCGGGTATTGCGCGCATCCAGCAGCATTTCGGAAAAATTGAAATACTGATCAACAACGCGGCCAATGATGAGCGGCACGCAACCGAAACGGTTACGGAACAAATGTGGGACGACCGGATGGCGGTCAATCTCAAACATCAATTTTTTTGCGCCCAAGCGGTACTGCCCGACATGAAAACCGCGGGCAAGGGCGCCATCGTCAATCTGGGCTCGATAAGCTGGATGATCGGTCAGGGCGGCATGGCTGGCTATTCGGCCGCGAAATCCGCGGTGCTGGGCCTGACGCGCTCGCTGGCGCGCGACTACGGTCCGTTCGGCATCCGCGTCAATGCGGTGGCGCCGGGGTGGATCATGACGCGGCGGCAGCTCGATAGATGGGTGACGCCGGAAGCCGAAGCGGAAATCATGGCGCGCCAATGCCTGAAGCGGAAGTTGCAGCCCGCGGAAGTTGCAAAATTCATCGTCTTCCTGAGCTCCGATGAGGCAAGCGCCTGCACCAGCCAGCACTACGTTGTGGACGGCGGCTGGGTTTAGTGATTGTCGCGCGGCACGCCGAACCGGTCGGCGATTTGTCGATACTTCACGGCCGGCTTCAGCACCATGCCGTCGCCGAGTTGGTCGACCATGCCGCGCTGGATCTCCTGCCACGGCGTTTGCGACTCCGGATAGCGATATCCGCCTTGGCATTCGAGCGCGCGCCGGCGCTCGGCCAAGTCGGCATCCGAGAGCAGCACATTCGCGGTTCCCTGGCGCAGGTCGATGCGTATCCGATCGCCGGTCTTGAGCAGTGCCAGACCGCCGCCAACGGCCGCTTCCGGCGAAGCGTTGAGTATCGAGGGTGATGCAGAGGTCCCTGATTGGCGGCCATCGCCGATACAGGGCAGTACCGTGATGCCGCGCTTTATCAGATAGTCGGGAGGCCGCATGTTCACCACTTCCGCTGATCCCGGATAGCCAACCACGCCCGCACCGCGCATCACCAGCAAACTGTACTCGCCTATGTTCAATGCCGGATCGTCGATCCGTGCGTGATAGTCCTCGGGGCCGTCGAACACCACCGCGCTGCCCTCGAAGATGTCGGGCTGGTCCGGATTGCAAAGGTATCGCAGCCGGAATTCCTCTGAAATCACGCTGGTCTTCATGATTGCGGATTCGAACAGATTTCCGCGCATGACGATAAAGCCCGCATCGCTCTTCAGCGGCTGGTCGATGGGACGAATCACGTCGCGATCTTGAATCTCGCAGCCGCGGCAATTGTCGCCGATGCTGCGGCCGTTGGCCGTCATCGCGTTCTCATGAATCAAGCCCTGCTTCATCAGCTCATTCACCACGGCGGGTACTCCGCCGGCATGATGATAGTCCTCGCCCAGATACTGGCCGGCGGGCTGTAAATTGACCAGCAGCGGAACACGGTGTCCGTGCTGCTGCCAATCATCGAGGGAAAGTGCCACGCCGACGTGCCTTGCGATCGCGGCGATGTGGATCGGCGCATTGGTCGAGCCGCCGATCGCCGAACTTACGACGATGGCGTTTAGAAATGATTCGCGTGTCAGGATATCGGAAGGCTTCAGGTCCTCGTTCACCATGCCGACGATGCGCCTGCCGGTTTCATAGGCGATTTGCGCCCGTTCGCGGTAAGGCGCCGGAATGGCAGCCGATCCCGGCAGCTGCATGCCCAGAACCTCGGCAAGCGAGTTCATGGTGGTCGCCGTACCCATGGTGTTGCAGTAGCCGGTGGAGGGCGCCGAGGAGGCAACCAGCTCGATGAATCCTGCATAGTCGATGGTCCCCGCCGCCAGCATTTGGCGCGCCTTCCAGACAATGGTTCCGGATCCCGTGCGTTCGCCCTTGTGCCAGCCGTTCAGCATGGGTCCGACCGACAGCGCGATGGCCGGTAGATTGACGGTGGCCGCGGCCATCAAGCAGGCAGGCGTGGTCTTATCGCAGCCGATCGTGAGCACCACGCCATCCAGCGGGTAGCCATACAGCACTTCCACCAGGCCGAGGTACGCCAAGTTGCGGTCAAGCGCTGCGGTCGGACGCTTGCCGGTTTCTTGAATCGGATGCACGGGGAACTCGAGGGGTACACCGCCCGCAGTCCTGATGCCGGCAGAGACGCGCTCAGCGAGCACGATGTGATGGCGGTTGCACGGCGCTAAGTCCGATCCGGTCTGCGCGATGCCGATGATGGGCTTATCGGACTGCAACTCCTCCAATGTAAGCCCGAAATTCAAGTAGCGCTCCAGATACAGCGCCGTCATGCCCGGATTCGCCGGATTATCGAACCATGCCCGCGAGCGCAATGGTTTTGTCCGCGTGCCTGCGCCCGAGTCATTGCTCATGGTCTTGAACCTCGTCAGACCGTGTTCAGGCCGAGCCGCAGCACGTCGGCGATCTCAGCGGCGATTTGCGCCTTGCGCTGCTCGTCGCCGCTGACCAATCCCTTGGCCAGCCAACTGCCGGATCCCCGCAGCAGCAGCAGCAGACAATCGCGGTTGATGTCGCGCATCGAATTCTCGCCCTGCGCCTCGCGGCACAGCGCCCGATAGGCCTGCACCAGCTCCCGGCCGCGCTCGGTCGCCAGAACCTTCTCCTGCGCGCTCAATGAGTCATAGCCGGTGGAAGGGCGCAGCGGCTCAATGTCGTCCCGCTGGTGCGAAATTGCATTGGCGCGCAGCACCGCGATCAGGGTTTCGGCGGCGCTGCCGCCCTGAGCCGCCGCCTGCTCGCGAATGAAACAGAAAATCCTGTCGGTGCGTGCGTAGCAGGCCGAGAGGATGGTCTGCTTGTCGCCGATGTAGTGATACAGCGTGCGCTTGGTGGCGCCCACCGCGGCGGCGATATCGTCGAGCGAAGTCGTATCGACGCCGCGGCGATTGAACAAGTGCGATGCCGCGGCGAGTATCTTCTCGCGCTTTGCTTCGAATTGGGCGCCGCGATCGAACAGGCCGCCCGCATGACTCAACAGGGGTGCGAAATCGATGGGCGGAGGATTCACCTCGCGGCGCCGATCGGCCGCCCAACCGTTGGCGAGAATATCGGCAGCCGCCGCGATGATCTGCGGTCTGCTGACGCGCAGCGTCGCCGCCAAGGCCGAGTTCAGGGGTATGGAATGAATGATGCTGATGATGGTGCGCGCCACGATCGGAAAGTCGCACGGCCGAATCTCGCCGGCCCGGGCGCCGACTTCGAGTACGCTGGCCAGGCGCGCCACGACGGCTTCATAGATTCCGAGAACGGTCTCGCGCTCAGCCTCATCGAGCAATCCGATTTCGCTGAGCGCCGCGAGCTCCGGCTCCGCCGGATCCAGAACCCGGGCGACGAAGTCCGCGACCACCTGCAGTGCACTGCGGCCGAATTGCGCGGCTTCGCCGAGCTGGCGCGCCATGATCTCGGATGATCGTAGATACACCTGAAACATCAGGTCCTCGCGGTCCTCGACATAGTAGTAGAGCGATGCGCGAGAGAAACCCAGCCGGTCCGCAACATCCGTCAAGGACGTCATGGAAATGCCTTTGGAATTGAGTTCGCGCGCCGCTTCGTCGAGCAGCTGTTCACGACGGGATTTGGCGGCGATGCCGCTTCTGCGCGCTGATGCAGTGCCCTTGATCATGTCGCTGCTCAGTATTCGATCGCGCAGCCTTGTGGCTGGGTTTCCGGAACTTTCACGGGCCGTCCGGCGAGAAGATCGTCGAGCGCGGGGCGGATGTAATCGGCGCCGTCAGGGCGATTATCGTAGATGTCCTCGTTCATGGCGCCTTCGTAGGCGAGCTTGCCGTCGCGATCGATCAGGAAAAAACTGGGCGTGGTCTTGGCCCCAAAACTGCGTCCGATGCGTCCATCGGGGTCAAATAGAAATGCAGTGACATGCGCCTTGGTCTCCGCAATCCGTGCGCGGGCCGCGGCGGCGCTCAAATAACCGGCCCTGCCGGGCGCGGCGGTATCGATGGACAGCCACACAACGCGTTGCGAAACTGCGTACTTCTGCAAAGCCTGCATGACGCCGCTCTTGTACTTCATTGCGGTGAACGGACAAACCGGGCTGGTCCACTCCAGTACCACCAACTTGCCGGCGTAGTCGCTCAAGCGATGCTGTTGACCGTCAGCACCTCGGGCGCTGAACATCGGCGCCGGTGCGCCGACAGTCACGCGACTCAAGGCGTCGGCATACGCGATTTCGGAGCCGCTTAAGCTGGTGGCCGCCACGGTGCAAACGAATATGGCGGCCCGTGCAACTCCCTTCAATGCATCAAGGGAATACACGGACCGCCATGTAGGCTTTACTGACCGCCCCCAGTCTTTTCCGCCGGCGCTTGAGCCGGAGCGGCGGGCGCCGCCGCGCCTTGCCCTTGCTGCTGCTGCGATGCCTGCTGGCGCCGCTTCTGCATGTTGGCCTGAGCGGCCTGCAATTCATTGGGCTCGATGAAGCCGTCATGATCCGCATCGATCTTGGCGAAGCTGGCGGCAAACTCCTTGCCGATCGGGCCGGTCAGTTCCGACATATCCAGCTTGCCGTTCATCTTGGTGTCGAGCATGCCGAACAGCCGGTTGGAATTCAGCTCCCTGTCGTAGGCAACATACTTATCCATTGTGTCCGAGGTCTCGCCGACCCAGCGATAGGTAAGCGCCGTGTACAGCATTTCATCGAAGGACTGATCGCCCCAGGGAACGACACGGTTGTGATCCGGATTGGCCGGATTTCTCACGGAGTTGTCGTAGGTGTAGACGGCGAGCAGCTTGGAACCCGCCATGACCTTCACCGGCTCCACGAAATCGTAATTGCGTTGCCAGTTGAAGTCATAGTGCGGCAGAGACAGCAGCAAGGTTTTCTGACCTTCCGGGGTGATCAGGAACAGCTGCGAGGAAGCGCCGCGATAGTGCGCGTGCGGGAACGCAGCGTACAGCAGCATGTCCTTCGGGATGGTGAGATAAGCCTGCCGCTCCACGCTTTCCTGATTCGCAGGGATTTCGATGTTCGGATTCGCGATGGTCGAATTGTGCATCACCATCTTCGGCTTATCTTTGTAGAAATACAGCGCGATCTGTGAGTGCTCGGTGACTTCCTGGCCATACGGCGTGTAGTGAACCTGGAAACCCACGGCACCGCCGGGCGGGATGTACACGCCGGTGTCCGGCGGTTGGATGATGGATTCAGCACCCACCGCGTAGCCGCCCAGCGAGGCACCCCACTTGCTTTCGTTAGCCGGCGAGCCGGCGGCCGGCACTTCCGCCAGATAGCCGGTCAGCACATGGTGCACCACTTGGCGATTCACCACCTTGATGGTCGAGGCGCGCAGCCACTTGCCTTCCTTCAGGGGATTGACGACGAAGGGACGCTGATAATCGACAACGCCGTTGGCCGGGATCGTGTAGGCCGGGATGTCAAGCACGAGGTCCGGCTTGCCCAACGGCCACTCGGGCGCCTTGAAGACCTTGGCGGCGAGAGGATCGGCACCGGTGCCGCGCGGCGCACCTGCTTCGACCCAGTGAACCAGGGTTTTGATCTGCGCAGACGACAAGCTTCTGTCGCCCAGGAAATGACCGACGGTTGGATCCGCGCGCCACGGCGGCATGCGTTGCGTACGAATCATCTCGCGGATCATCGGGGTAAATGGCTTGATCGTTTCATAACTGGTCAAAGTCATCGGACCGATGCCGCCGGGTTGGTGGCAGGACACACACTTGTCTTCGAACATCGGCGCGATGTTCTTGACGTAGTTGACCTTCGAGGAGGCCAGCTTGGCGCGCTCCGGAAAGTCGACGAGGCAGCCTACCGACTGCACTTGAGCGACAGCGACCGGTTTTCCAGCCAGCTGCGCATCCAGCGCGTCCTTGGCCCAAGTGTGGTCGGCCTTGGCTTTCTGGCGCTCATAAGTAACCCGGTCATCGATCGGGCCGCGATAAACGATTTTCCAAGTCTTCGGGTCGATGACGATGACCTCGGCGGTGCGGGTCACGCCCAACTGCTCGCCCACCAATTGATTGGAATCGAGGAGGATGGGCAGGTCGTAGCCGTACGCCGCCGCCTCGGCGACGATGTCCTCGCGCTTGTCCGAGGGCGTGGAATTCAACATGAAGATCTCAACGCCCTTGGGCTTGTATTCATCCTGCAGGGCTTTCACCGCGGTGGCGGTGTTGCGGCTGACCGGGCAGCTATTCTGCTGAGTGATCAGCACGACCGCGCTCGCGTCGCTAAGCTGACTCAGCTGATGCGAATGCATATTCTGATCGGGCAACCTGAAATCATCGACCGTGGCAGGTAATGTGACCTCGGCCGGGGCCTTCGCCGCCGTGCTCGAAGTGGCGCCGCTTAAGCCCACATAGCTTAAGGACATGAACGCGGCGAATGCCGCGACGACAGATATACGAGTCTTCATAGTCAACCGTCCCCTTTGGTTCGCCATGGAAATGCACGCCGGCCGCGCTGCCACCTCGCGATCAACGTTTCGGTGTCATTATGCCACCAAATGTGGAGGCTGTCGCCTGAAACCTTGATTTGGCGATACATAATGGCTGTGGATAACTAGTCTCTGACGAACTCCAGCAATCGATTGTTGGCCGGTAGGTCGTGGTCTACCGCAAGCCTCAGGCCGTATTGCCCTGCCAGGGCGGTTACCGCCTCGATGTCGCGCAAACCCGATAACGGGTCACGCTCCTGAAGCATGCGGTCAAAGTCCTGGTTGCTGTCCGAGGTATAGCGCCCGGCGTAGCGAAAAGGTCCGTACACGCACATGACGCCGCCCGCGGCCAGGATGGCTCCGAGACCGTGGTACATGGCCGATACCTCGGACCAGGACATGATGTGCAGCGTATTGGCGGTGAAAATCGCGTCGACGTGCCGTACCGGCCACACAGGCTGTTTGACATCGAGCACGGTGGGCGGTCGCAGATTGCGCGCGCCCTCGAGCTTTACTCTTTTGCTCAAGTCCGGAAGATATGCGAGCTGCTCCGTCGGCTGCCAGGTGAGGTGCTCAAGATGCGCGGCAAAATGCACCGCGTGCTGGCCGGTGCCGCTGCCGATCTCCAAAACCGAACTGCGAGCGGCAAATGCGATCCGCAGCACCTCGAGGATCGGACCCTTGTTTCTCTCGCAGGCTTCGGAGCTGGGCAGCATAGGAACCACTATTTTAACGCACTCCGCTGAGTGCTATTCAAATTCACAATCATTCGCTACAGTGACGCCCCGCTTGAGGTGACGTAGGAGTTCGCGATGGCTTCCCTGTACGATATTTCGATTCCCGCGTTGATACGCGGCCTGACCAGCATGTCGGCGATCCTTGATAAAGCTGCCGCGCATGCGGCGGCGAAGAAGTTCGATTCTGTCGCGCTTGCACAGTCAAGATTGTTTCCCGACATGCATCCCTTGAGCCGCCAGGTGCAAATAGCCTGCGATACGGCGAAAGGAGCGGCGGGGCGTCTCGCCGGGATCGAAGTGCCGAAACACGAGGATACGGAAACGACGTTGCCGGAGCTGAAGGCGCGGATTGCAAAAACCGTGGACTTTCTCAAAACCCTCACTGCGGCGCAGATGGCGGGTGATGAAACCCGGGCGATTGAAATCAAGTTTCCAAATGGCGCCTGGAAATTCACCGCCCTCGGCTACATTACCGATTTCGTGCTGCCGAATTTTTACTTCCACGCCAGCATGACCTACGCGCTGCTGCGCAAGGGCGGCGTCGAAATCGGCAAGGGCGATTTTCTGGGTGCTATCCGCCAGTAGCCTTAGGCCCCTAGGCTAGCTGGTCGACCAGCTGCTCGACGCGCGCGAACAGCGCATCCTCGGTGCGCGCGATGTGCGCGAAGCGCAGTTTGAGCGGGCCGTCGAGACGGTATTCCTTGGGCTTTCCTTGGATCAGCTTGAGCACGCGCTGCGCATCGATCTTGTTCTGCTCCTCGAAGGTGAAGTAGCCGTTGCTCGCGCCGGCATTGATTTTGCGGATTCCCAGCGAGGCGGCGCGCAATTTGAGATAGGTGGCGCGGAACAAGGATTGCGCAAAGGGCGGCAGCGGACCGAAGCGATCGATCATTTCGACTTTCAGTTCGTCGAGTTCTTCGCGCGAGGGAGTGCTGGCGATGCGCTTGTACAGCACCAGTCGCAAGTGCACGTCCGGCACGTAGTCTTCCGGTATGAGCATGGGCAGATGCAGTTCGACCTCCGGTCCCGCGTCCAGCGGCCGTTCGAGATCGGGCTGCTTGCCGGATTTCAGCGCGGTCACGGCGCGCTCCAGCAATTCCATGTACAGGTTGTAGCCGATCTCTTGAATCTGTCCGCTCTGTTCGTCGCCCAACAGCTCGCCGGCGCCGCGAATCTCCAAATCATGAGTGGCCAGCGTAAAGCCCGCGCCCAGCTCCTCGAGCGATTCCAGCGCTTCGAGGCGCTTGAGCGCATCAGGCGTCATCGCTTTGCGCGGCGGAGTGATCAGATACGCGTACGCACGATGGTGCGAGCGGCCGACGCGCCCCCGCAACTGGTGAATCTGCGCCAATCCAAATCGATCCGCGCGCTCGATGATGATGGTGTTTGCCGTCGGCACGTCGATGCCGCTTTCGATGATGGTCGTGCAGACCAAGAAATTGAAGCGTCGATGATAGAAATCCAGCATCAGCTGTTCAAGTTCGCGTTCGCGCATCTGGCCATGGCCGACAGCGACGTTCGCCTCCGGCACCAGTTCGCGCATGGCCTGCGCCGTTTTTTCGATGGTCTCAATCGTATTGTGAACGTAGTAAATCTGACCGCCGCGGCGAATTTCACGCAATGCGGCTTCGCGGACGATCGTTTCGTTCCATTCGAGCACGAAGGTCTTTACCGCCAGCCGCTCGGCAGGGGGTGTCGTGATCAGTGATAAATCGCGCAGACCGCCCATGGCCATATTGAGAGTTCGCGGGATGGGCGTCGCGGTCAAAGTCAGGACATCGACTTCGGTGCGCAGCGCTTTCAGCTTCTCTTTATCGCGCACCCCGAAGCGGTGCTCTTCATCGATGACCACCAAGCCCAAGTCTTTGAAGCGCGCTTTCCCCTGCAACAAGCGCTGAGTGGCGATGACGATGTCGACGGTGCCCGCGGCCAGGCCCGCAACCACGGTTTCCGCCTCCTTGCTGCTGCGAAAGCGCGATAGGCTCTCGATTCGGACCGGCCAGTCCGCAAAGCGGTCGACGAAGGTGGTGTGATGTTGTTGTGCGAGCAGGGTGGTGGGCACCAGCAGAGCAACTTGTTTGCCCGCCTGCACCGCAACGAATGCCGCGCGTAGCGCGACCTCGGTTTTGCCGAAACCGACGTCGCCGCAAATCACACGATCCATGGGTTTGCCGGACTTCATATCGATCAGCACCTGATCGATGGCAGCGGCCTGATCGGCGGTTTCTTCGAACGGGAAGCCGGCCTGAAACGCGCGATAATCAGCCTCGCTCGCCGACATCTCCGTGCCCTGCCGGGCGGCGCGCCGCGAGTACAGATCCAACAATTCGGCGGCGACATCGCGAATGCGCTGCGCGGCCTTGCGCCGCGCCTTCTGCCACTGATCGCCGCCTAACTTGTGCAGCGGCGCGCTCTCGGCCGGCGCGCCGGTATAGCGCGACACCAGATGCAGCGCCTGCACCGGAACGTAGAGCTTGTCGCCATCCGCATACTCGAGCACGAGAAATTCGCCGGTGTGCCCGGCAATCTCCATGGTCTGCAGCCCGACGTAGCGTCCGACACCGTAGGTTTCGTGTACCACCGGTGCGCCGATGCGCAGGTCGGACAGCTCCTTGAGTATTTTGGCCGGGTCGCGTTCGGCCCGGCGGCGCCGGCGCTCCTGACGAGCGCGATCGCCGAACAATTGCGACTCGGTAAGAATCTGCAGCGGCGGTGATTCCAGTTTGAGCCCGGATACCGCCGCTGACACGGTAATCCCGAGGCTCAATCCGCTTTGCAGAAAACCGCTAAAATCATCGAAAACCTTAGGTTGCAGGTTGCGGGCGCGCAGTAGATCGAGAATCAGCTCGCGGCGGCCTGCGGATTCGGCGGCCAGCAGGATCCGGGCGGGGCTGGCGGCGATATGCGCTGCCAACTCGGCTACGGGTTGTTCGGCTCGCGGGTCGATGCGCACCGTGGCCGGCGCCACACTGGGAAAGTTTTGCGTCCGGCCTTCCGTCTCGGGAGGCCATTCAAAGGTGTGCAGTAACACCTTGGGCCAGAGCGCATACGATTCGAGGATTTGCGCCGGCGTCAAATACAGCTCGGCGGGGTCTAGGATCGGACGGTGGCGGTCGTGCCGCAACTGTTCGTGCCGGTCAACGATTCCGTCCCAAAGATCCTGCACCGCGGCGCTGGCATCGTTCATCTCTACGAGCACGCTGTCGGGCGGTAAATATTCGAACAGATGCGATGTGCGCTCGAAAAACAGGGGCAGGAAGTATTCGATGCCGCCCGGCGCCACCCCTGAACTGACATCGCGATAGATGGTCTGCTCCGACAAATCTCCTGCGAATCGCAGCCGGTAGCGGCGCCGGAACTCACGCACGGCTTCCGGGTTCAGTGGAGTTTCCCGGGCCGGCAGCAGCTGAATTCGATCCAATTTGTCGAGCGAGCGCTGGCTGTCGGGATCGAAGCGGCGAATGCTGTCGACATCGCGATCCAGCATATCGATGCGGTAGGGAGTATCCGAACCCATCGGAAAGACATCGATCAACGAGCCGCGCACCGCGAATTCGCCGTGCGCGACGACCTGCGTGACGGCCGCATATCCGGCCAAGGCGAGCTCGGCGCGCAGGGCTTGAATATCGAGGGTCTCGTTGACATGTACTTTGAGTGAGTAGGCCTCGATGTAGCTGCGCGGCACCAGGCGCTGCAGCAGCGTGTCGATTGCAACCAACCACACTCCGCGGCGCGCACGCGGCAGCTCCGCCAATGTCGCGAGCCGGGCGGAGGTGATATCGGGATGGGCGGAAAAGCTGTCGTACGGCAGCGTTTCCAAATCCGGGAATACTTTTACGCTCAAAGTCGGGCCGGCGAAGAATCCAATCTCGTCGCTCAAGGATTCCGCCTCGCGCGTACTTTGCGCGATGACGATGATCGGCCCTGGCGCGCTGCGGGCTGCTTCCGCGATGCACAGCGCTGCCGCCGCGCCGTAAAGCTTGCCCCACTTGACTACGCGCTGATCGTTAACCGGCAGTATTGGATCGAGTAGGCCCATCAACTTTCAAAAAAATAAAAAACGCCCGCCGCGAACGAGTCGCGGAGGGGTCATGTCGGCTTAATTGATGTTACGCGAACCTAAATCGCGTTTCGCGCTTTAACTTTAAGAAT
>DATMKO010000044.1:0-3789 GCA_035571175.1 Steroidobacteraceae bacterium
GCTCGATGAGGGCTTCTTAACACGAATTCAAGGGATAAGATGCCCATCAGCCCTCGAAGTTCATCAATTCCTTGAAGGTCGAAACCACCTCGCGCACCTTGGCATGCGCGAGAATCCAGTCCACTGCCTGGTCTTCCAGCGCCAGGCTCTCCACCTGCCGCATCGCATCGGCGTTCTGCAAATACGCGCGCTTCATGGCGGCGGCATCGCCGTAGGCGCTCACCATTTCATCGAGCCGCTCATTCACTCGTGTGCGATCGACTACCAAGTTCTCCCGGCGGATCACATCGTTAAGCAAAAGCCCTAAAGTCACGCGGCGCCGCGCCGGCTCCAGCAGCGGTTCTCGCGGCGGCGCCTGCGAGGGATCTTTGGCGCCGCTGCGGCGCATCGCTTCCACCTGCATGTCGCGGATCTGGCCTTCGATCAAGACGTTGGGCACATCGGTGGGATTCGCGGCGTACAGGTTTTCCATCACCGCGGCCTTGTTGCGGTTGCGCAGCGCCTGATCGAGCTCGCGGCGCATATTGGCCGCCACATCCTCGCGCAGCTTGGCGACGCCGCCTTCGGTCACACCGAACGCGGTACAAAACTCCTCGTCGACTTCGGGCAGCAGCGGCTCCTCGATGGCTTTGACTTCGGTCGCAAAAATCGCCAGCTTGCCGGCCAGTTCGGTGGCGCGATAATCGGCCGGGAAATTCACGCTGATGTCGCGCTTCTCGTTCACCGTGGCGCCGATCAGTCCCTGTTCGAGCTGCGGCAGCATCCGGCCCTCGCCGAGGACTATGCCGATGTTCTGGCCTTTGCCGCCGGCAAACGCCACGCCATCGATGGTGCCTTCGAAATCGATGGTGACTTTGTCGCCGATTGCCGCGGGGCGCGACACCGCCACATATTTCATCTGCTGTTTGCGCAAGCGTTCGATCATGGCGTCGACATCACTCTCGGTCACTTCCGCCGTCAGCCGATCGACCTGCAGCGTCTCGATGGGCTGCAGCACGACTTCGGGAAATACTTCGAAGGTCGCGACGTACTTCAAATCCTGACCTTCATCCATGCTCTGCGGCTCGATGCGCGGGCTCCCCGCCGGCGACAGCTGCTTCTGCGTCACGGCTTCGGCATAACTGGATTGCAGCAACTCCCCGATCACCTCGCGGTGCACCTGGGTGCCGAACTGCTGGCGAATCACCTTGAGCGGCGCCTTACCAGGGCGAAAGCCCTTCAAACGCGCCGTGCGGCTCAAGTTCTTCAGGCGCGCGGCAATTTCCTGATTCACGCGCTCGGCGGGCACCTGCACTTGCATGCGGCGCTCCAATTTGCCGATACTCTCGACGGAAACCTGCATGTCTATCCTCTATGGGTCGCGTGCGTTGGTGCGAAAGGCGAGACTCGAACTCGCACGGGTTTCCCCACCAGATCCTAAGTCTGGCGCGTCTACCAATTCCGCCACATTCGCAATTAGTCAGCCCACAAGTATAGCTAACGAGGCTCGCTTTCGCGAACCAGAAGGCGCGCCACCTCACGCAAGGCCGGCAGGCCGTTTTCCAGCATGAAGTAAAGAGGACTGTCGCCGTCGAACGGCGGCCGCGGCGAGGGCGAGTGCACCCAGGCCCAGGCGCGATCCTTGGGTCCCGGTTCGGCGGTGAGGGAATTTTGAATGTTGGCGATCAGCGCCGCCCGCTCCTGCTGGGTGGCGGACAATCGCGGTGCCTGACCCAAGCGGTAGCGCTGCAGCACTTGCGGTGAAGGAATTTTCAGCAGCCGGCATTGCTGTAATGGCGAGAGTTCCCAAGCGTCAGCAATCGCAAAAAACCGCTTCAGCGCGCTGCTGCTGGTATGCCGCGCCGCACGGCGGCTCGCCGGCTGCAGCACCAATCGCGGTCCAGAACGAGTCTTGCTGGGCAATGCGGTACTCACTGTAACCTCAAGCATACTCCCTTAACGCCAAGCGGCTTGGTATCATGGGGCGTGCCCAAGACCTTTGCCGAAAGGCTCGCCCAAGCGCAACAATCCAGCGGCGGCTTGCTATGCGTAGGTCTCGATCCAGATCCTGAAAAGCTACCCGCCGACATCCGCGGCAACCCCGGCAATCGATTCGACATTGAAGCTCTGTATGCCTTCGATCGCTGCATCATCGATGCGACCTTCGACCTTGCGGCTGCGTACAAGCCGCAGATCGCCTTCTACAGCGCACTCGGTGCGGAAGCGCAGCTGGAGCGCAGCATCCGCTACATTCGCGAGCGAGCGCCTGCCGCGCTGGTGATTCTCGATGCCAAGCGCGGCGACATCGGCAACACTGCGGAGGCGTATGCGCGCGAAGCCTTCGATCGCTACGGCGCCGATGCAGTGACCGTGAATCCCTACATGGGCGAGGACTCGGTGCGGCCGTTTCTTGCGCGCCCGGACCGCGGCGCGCTACTGCTTTGCCGCACCTCGAATCCCGGCGCCAAGGATTTTCAGGATCTGATTGTCGAAGGCCAGCCCTTGTATGCGCGCGTGGCGCAACTCGCCGCGACGCACTGGAACGAGCACGGCAATCTCATGTTCGTGGTCGGCGCGACTTATCCCAAGGAAATGCGTGAACTGCGTGAAAAGCATCCCGAGGTGCCGTTCTTGGTGCCGGGGGTCGGCGCGCAGGGCGGCGATTTGCAGGCACTGCTCGCCGCAGGCTTGGATGCCCGGGGCGCGGGGCTGCTCATCAGCGCATCGCGCAGCATCAACTACGCCGGCGGCGGAGCTGCCGCAAGTATTCGCGCAGCCGCCGCGCAACTGCACTCGGACATCAACCTCGGGCGCTCAAAACGCGCTCTTGACCACGCCGCCGTCCACCCGCAGCGCGGCGCCGTTGGTCGCGGCCGATAGCGGGCTGGCCACGAAGGTGACCAGCGCCGCCACTTCTTCCGGGGTGGCGAAGCGCTTCAACAAGGAGGTGGGCCGCGCGCTCTTGAAAAACTCGTCTTCCACCGTTTTCGCGCTCTTGCCGGATTTGGCGGCCATGTCCGCGACAAAATCTCCCACGCCGCGCGAGCGTGTGGGCCCGGGCAGAACGCTGTTGACGGTTATGCCGCTGCCGGCCGTGGTTTCGGCCAAGCCGCGCGCAACCGCAATTTGCGCCGCCTTGGTCATGCCGTAGTGGATCATTTCTGCCGGGATGTGCAGCGCGCTTTCGCTGGAAATGAAGATGATGCGTCCCCACTTGCGCATGCGCATCGACGGCAGGTACAAGCGCGCCAGGCGCGCGCCGGAGAGTACGTTGACATCGAAAAACCGCAGCCACTCTGCATCGGTGATCTGCTCAAAGGGCTTCACCTCGAAAATGCCCAGATTGTTCACCAGCACGTCGACGTGCGGATGCTTGACGATGAGGTTTTCGGCCACGGACGCAAGGCTTAAGTCGCCGGCGAAGCCGACCACATCGCCGCCCGTGGCGCTCTTCATGGCCACCACCGCGGCGGCGACGGCCGCGGGGGTTCTGCCGGTTACGATGACTCGCGCGCCCTCGCGCGCCAGCGACGCCGCGATGGCATTGCCTATCCCTGCGGTCGAGCCCGTGACCAGCGCAGTCTTCTTTGTCAATTGCAGGTCCATGCTTGCTCCTTATCGGCGAGGTCTTACAGCGCTGTGTCCACGGCAACCGCATTCATCTTGTAGACCACGCCATCCTTCATCACGAAGCTCACGCGCTTCATCAGGCTGATGTCGTCGATGGGATTGCCGGGCACGGCAACGACATCGGCGATTTTGCCGGCGGTGATGCTGCCCAAATCCTTATCATGACGAAGCAACTGCGCG
>DATMKO010000045.1:0-18456 GCA_035571175.1 Steroidobacteraceae bacterium
ATCTTCGCCGTGAAGTCGTAATCCACGTAAGTGGTGAAGTACTGGGTCAGGAAGCGGCTGACGATCTTGCCGATGTCCGTCGCTGTGAAGCGCCTGCCTTCGATCTCCACGTATTGACGGTCGCGCAGCGTGGAAATGATCGAAGCGTAGGTCGAGGGCCGGCCGATGCCGTACTCCTCCAGCGCTTTGACCAATGAGGCCTCGGAAAATCGCGGCGGCGGCTCGGTGAAGTGCTGATTCGGCTGCACCGCCAAGAGCTTCACCCGGTCGCCTTCCTTCATGGCGGGCAGCACGTGATCCGAGTCGTCCTGAACGGCATCGTCCAAGCCTTCCTGATACACGGAAATGTAGCCGGGTTTCACCAAAGTCGAACCATTGGCGCGCAGCACGTTGCGCCGCGGGCCGTCGGCGCCGGCCAGCATTTCCACCGTGACGGTGTCGAACACCGCCGGCGCCATCTGGCAGGCGACGGTGCGCTTCCAGATCAGCGAGTACAGCTTGAATTGATCGGCCTCGAGCTTGTTCTCGATGTCCCCCGGCAACACGCTGGCGGCGGTGGGACGGATTGCCTCGTGCGCCTCCTGCGCATTCTTGGACTTGGTCTTGTAAATTCGCGGCTCGTCGGCCAGTCCCTCCTTGCCGTAGAGCTGTACCACCACCTCGCGAATCTGGCCAATGGCCTCCTGCGCGAGATTCAATGAGTCCGTGCGCATGTAGGTGATCAGGCCGACGGCGCCTTCGCCGATATCGACGCCCTCGTACAATTGCTGCGCGACCCGCATGGTCTTCTGTGCGCTGAATCCGAGCTTGCGAGCGGCCTCTTGCTGCAAAGTCGACGTCGTAAAGGGCGGCGCCGGGTTCCGCTTGCGCTGTTTGCGATCCACCGACAGGACCGTGAGTTCGCCGCCGGCCGCCTTCTCGAGCGTGCGCTCGACGCCGCGCGCCGACTCCGCCGTCGTAAAGCTGAACTGCTCGACCTTGGCGCCTTCAAACTCGACCAGCTTGCCCGGGAACTTCTGCTGCGAATGCTCCATTTCGGCATCGATGGTCCAGTATTCGCGCGCGACGAACGCGGCGATTTCATCTTCGCGCTCGCAGATCATGCGCAGTGCGGGACTTTGCACGCGGCCCGCCGACAGTCCGGGACGCACCTTCTTCCACAACAGCGGCGACAGATTGAAACCCACCAAGAAATCCAGCGCGCGGCGCGCCTGCTGCGCATTCACCAGATCCACCGACAGCTGTCGTGGATGCTCCATCGCCTCGCGCACCGAGTCCTTGGTGATTTCGTAAAACACTACGCGGCGCACGTCCTTGTTCTTGAGTTCGCCCTTGGCCTTGAGAAGCTCGTGCAAATGCCAGGAGATGGCTTCGCCCTCGCGGTCGGGGTCGGTTGCCAGATACAGCGACTTGGCTTTCTTCAGAGCGCGCGAGATGGCGTCGATGTGTTTTTGATTGCGCTCGACTACCTGGTACTTCATGGCGAAGTGGCGCTTGGGATCGACCGCGCCCTCTTTCGGCACCAGGTCGCGAACGTGACCGTAGGAGGCCAGCACCTCGAAATCCTTGCCGAGGTATTTCTTGATGGTCTTCACCTTGCCAGGTGATTCCACGATAACGAGATTGCTGCTCAAAGGCGTCTAATGCAAGGCGTCGGAGCGCTCTTCGAAGACCAGGTCTTCCATCTGAGCATAGGCGGACTCTTGGCCGGGCTGGCTGAACAGCACCATCAGCACCACCCATTTCACTTGCTCGATATCGATTTCGTCGGCCTCGAGCGCCATCAGGCGGTCGATCACCAATTCGCGCTCCGCGGCCGAAAGTATCCGCACGTTCTCCAGATACATCAAATAGCCGCGCACGTCCGTATCGAGCCGCGAGAGCTCCTGGCTGCTGAAAACGCGTACCGCCCGCGCCGTGGCCTCGGCCACCTTGCCCAGCTGTTCGCCGGACAGCCCATCCAGCCATTCCAGGGCGCGATCGATATCCGGTTCGGCGAATCCGGCCTTGTCCAGTTCGAGCTTCAAAGTGTCGCGATCGGGCCGCGGCTCGTCATCGGCGCTCATGTAATTCTCGAATAGATAAATGAGTAGATCGAGAACGTTATCTTTCACCTCCGGCTCCTAACGACTCGGGAGTAACGGCCCCCGGGGGCGGCCTGAACGTGGCCTTCTAGCTCGAGGATCAGCATCATCGAGGACACGGCTTCTGGTTTGAAACCGGTACGGTCGACCAATGCATCGAGGTCCGCCGGATCAAAGCCGAGCGCATCTAACAAGATTTTGTGTTCCTTGTCCATGCCCGCTTCATTCCTCGAGGGCGACGCCCGGTCGCCCGCGGCAAGGCGCCAGCGCTCAAAAAACGCCGAAAAGTTCAACTCGCTCAATATGTCAGCGGCGCTCTCGGTCAATTTCGCGCCATGGCGAATGAGTTCGTGACAGCCGCGGCTCAGGGGATTGCGTATCGAGCCCGGCACCGCGAACAGCTCCCGATCGTGATCGGCCGCCAGTCGGGCCGTGATCAAGGAGCCGCTGCGCCGCGCGGCCTCCACCACCAGCGTGCCCAAGGTTAAGGTGGCGATGATGCGATTGCGGCGTGGAAAATTTTGGCGCCGAGGCGGCGTTCCGAGGGGGAATTCACTGATCAGCGCGCCCTGCCGGCAGATCTCGTCGCTCAAAGTCCGGTTGATTCGCGGGTAGATGACATCGACCCCCGAGCCGAGCACCGCCACCGTGATGCCCGGCGCCTTGAGGGCGCCGCGATGTGCAGCGCTGTCGATGCCGTCGGCCAGTCCGCTGGTGATGCCTAGCCCGCATCCCGCGAGCGATTCCGCAATTTCGAACGCGATATCCCGGCCTGCCGGGGAAGGGTTGCGGCTGCCGACGATGGCGAGCTGCGGATCGTTTAAAACACCGACATTGCCGGCGACATAGAGAGCGATTGGACAGCTCGGCAGCTGGCGCAGCAGCCCAGGATACCGCGGGTCGGTAAACGGCACGACATGATGCGCAGGGTGCTCAAGCCAGGCGCGCTCGGCGCCGCACACACCGGCGGCGGCGCTCGACAGATATTCGCGGATGAGCGGCGGAAGTCCGGCGCTTTGGCGCGCGGCGTCCGAGGCGTTGATGACGCCCGGCGCGTCGCCGAGAATTCCCAACGCCTTTGACAGAATTTGGGGATCGAGCGCGGGCGCACGCGACAGCGCCACCCACGCAAACACCTCTTCGGCGCGCAGCATGCCGCCGATTATGCGTGCCTAGATCCCCGTAAGCCGCGGGCTAGCGCGCTGCAAACATCCAGATTCGCCCTGACGTCCCCGCTATGGGCTCTGGATTTTGTCCCCGACGCGTATCAGGTCGGTGGCTTCCATGATGAGACCGTAGCTGATGTTGTCGAAGGTCTTGAACACCATGAATGTGCCGGTGCGCTCGGATGGCAGCTGCACGTTCTTGGTGAGAAACCGGTCCGTGTTGAAGAAGCCCTTTTTGTCGGTGTCATCCACGATGGGTCCGGTGTCGTACACCGCCAGGACATTGCCCGGCGCCAGGCCGTCACGCGCGCCGCGATTGATCACCACCACGTAGTATTGACCGATGATGGTGACGCCGTCGGAGACGGCAATGATGCGGCCGTTGGTTTGCACCCGCGGCGGACTGGGAATGAAATCAAGCGGCACATCGACCCCGCCCGGGAGCAACTTGTCGCCCGCGCGGGTTTCAAGCGCCGATTCAGTCATGATGAGCGAGACGGTGGGGCCGTCCCTGGTGACGTGGGCGGCGCCGGTAAAGATGCCGTTGTAGCCAAGCAGACGCTTGTCGTCCGGATCGATCAGTTTTTCACCCACGCGTACCACGTTGTAGTGAGCCCCCGATTCAACCGGACCGGTAAATCCCCGGGCATACAGGGTATTGCCCTCGGCCATGACGACGTGCAAATCGCGCGTTGCCAGCACATACGGCGCGTTCTTGATCTCGTTCTGGTCCAGCACCGAGGGCTTGGACATGAACGCTGCGACCGTCGCATAGGGGATGGTCGTGATCGCGGTTTCCAGCGGTTCGCTGCGCACTCGCGGCTCCACTCGAGCCTCGTCGCCGCGCTGTAACAGTATCTGCGGCCTACCATCTATGAACACCAGACGCAGAGTGTCGCCCGGATAAATCAAATGTGGGTTGTGAACCTGCGGATTGACCTGCCAGATTTCCGGCCAATACCAGGGGTCGCGCAAAAAGACCTTGGCGATGCCCCAGAGGGTGTCGCCGCGCTTCACGACATAGCTGTCCGGCGCATTTGGCGCCAGCGGAATACTCTGGGCGGGCGCCTCTGATCGCTGTCCAGCGCTTCCGGCTGCTTCGACGGCAGCTTCCATGGCGGTCTTTTGATCGCCTACCGCCGTTCCCTCTTCCGCGGGTTCGGTTGCGGCCACCGGTACTGGAGCGGCAGCCTTCTGGGGCGCCGACTTGCATCCCGCGATCAGCGCGACAGAGACAAATAGGGCTAATAATTGATGACCTTGCATTCGTTTCGCTCCCGTGAGTCAGCTTATGCTTGCAGACTGACTGGTATACTTCCGCCCTGCCGCTCAAGACTGGGACGCATCGCCCGGTTTTGCCCAAAGCCTTCGACGGCGTCGCCAAGCAGGGCATTAAGTTAAGCAGCGGCGGAACTTTAGCAACATTCCTAAGCCAAAAACACGATATTGCTCTCATAACTCCCATGACAAAGCTCGTAATTCTCGAGTATCCCGATCCAAGACTGCGTAAGAAGGCCGAACCGCTGGCCACTGTCGATGACGCAGTGCGTCAATTGGCGGATGATTTACTGGAAACGATGTACAGCGCGAATGGCGTGGGGCTCGCAGCCACCCAGGTCGACGTGCACAAGCGAATGATCGTGCTGGACGTCAGCCAATCCCGCGATCAGCCGCTGGTGTTGATAAACCCCGAAATCCTGAAGTTGGAAGGCAAGGCCATCAACGAGGAGGGCTGTTTATCGCTGCCCGGCATCTACGACAAATTGCCGCGCGCAACGAATATCCGCGTACGCGCGCTGGGCCGCGACGGCCAACCCTTCGAATTGGATGCGGACGGACTGCTGGCCGTGTGCATCCAACATGAGATCGATCATCTTGAGGGCAAAGTATTTGTCGATTACCTCTCCGAGCTGAAACGCCAGCTGATTCGCCGCCGCTTGGAAAAGGAACGCAAACAACGATCCGCCGGCAGCGATTTTCGGGCAAATATGCGCGGCGCAGCGTCCGGTTCGTCGGCCGTTTCCTCAAAGCCGGCTCTTTGAGCCTTGAGCAAAAATCCTTCCCGCCTGAAGCTGGGCTTCGCCGGCACGCCTGACTTCGCTGTTCCCGCACTCGAGCGTCTCGCTGGGTCGCATCGAATTCGCGCGGTGTTCACCCAGCCCGACCGCCCCGCCGGCCGCGGCCGGACGGTGCACTTGAGTCCGGTGAAACGCCGCGCGCTCGAACAGGGCTTGCCAGTGCAGCAACCCACGACCTTCAAGGCGCCCGAGGTCATCGCGCTACTTGGGTCCCTGGAGCTGGACGCGCTCATCGTCGTCGCATACGGCCAGATTCTGCCGGCCGCCGTGCTAAGGGTGCCCAGGCTGGGATGCATCAATATCCATGCCTCGCTGCTGCCGCGCTGGCGCGGCGCGGCGCCCATTCAGCGTGCGCTGCTCGCAGGGGACTTGAACACCGGCATCACCATCATGCGCATGGAGGCCGGCCTTGATACAGGCCCGATGCTTGCGGCGCGGTCAATAAGTATCGGCGCGCGCGACACGGCGAAAACCCTGCATGATGCGCTCGCGATTCTCGGGGCGGAACTCATCGTGGAAACCCTCGACGCGCTTCGCGACGGCGGGTGCCACGAGATTGCGCAGCCCGCCGCCGGCGTCACTTACGCTGAAAAAATCAGCAAGCGCGAGGCGCTGATCCGTTGGAGCCAGGATTCGCCAAGTATCTGGCGCCAAATTCGCGCCTTCAATCCGTGGCCGGTTGCGGAAACCCGCTTCGAGGGGCAACAGCTGCGAATCTGGGAAGCAGAACCTTTCGATTCAACGCGGCCGAATGCCTCCACCGCGTCCGCGGGAGCGCCGGGGCTGGTGCTTGCCGCGTCGCCCGATGGCATCGACGTTGCCTGCGGACAGGGTGTATTGCGGGTGACGAGGCTGCAGCTCGCCGGCCGTAATCCTTTGTCTGCAGGGGAATTCCTCAAAGGACAGCGGCTCGTGGGCTCGACGTTCGAGCAAGCATGACCGCGGCCGCCGCCACTGCACGCTCCTTGTCGGCGCACGCAGTGGCGCGAGTGCTGCGCGAGGGCGTCACTCTCGATACGGCCTTGAAGGACGCCCTTGCCGCCGCCGACCCGAGCCTGCACGCATCGGTGCGGTCCTTGAGCTACGGCGCGGTGCGTGGCTACTACCGCCACGAAGCCATCCTCGGCATGCTGCTCACGCAGCCGGTGCGATCCCTGGATTTTCTGGTGCGCGCGCTGCTGTCGGTAGCGCTCTACGAACTCGAGGATGAGCGGACTCCGCAGTATGCGGTGGTGGATGCGGCCGTGCGCTGCGCCAAGGCCACCGACGCTGTGCGCGCGTCGGGGCTCATCAACGCGGTGCTGCGACGCTATTTGCGCGAGCGCACGATTTTGGACGCGAAGATCTCTGCCACGCCGGCGACTCGCCATGCCGCGCCCATCTGGCTCAGCGACCGCTTGCGTGCCGATTGGCCGGTGCGTTGGACCCAGTTGCTGGCCGCAAGCGATCTCCAAGCGCCGATGTGGCTGCGCGTCGATAGCCGACGCGCCACTGCGGATGAGTATGTGCAGAGGCTGCAGATGGCTGAAATCGGCGCACGCGCCAGCACCCGAGTGCCCCAGGCCGTTGTGCTCGATTCGCCCTGCGACGTGCACGCTTTGCCGGGATTCGCGGAGGGGCTGGTCTCGGTCCAGGATTTGGGCGCCCAATGCGTCGCATTTCCCTTGAGTTTAGCACCCAATCAACGGCTGCTCGATGCCTGTGCGGCGCCGGGCGGCAAGACCGCGTTGATCGCCGAGCGCGAGCCAAACTTGAAGAAGCTGGTGGCGGTCGACATAGATCCACAGCGGCTCGAACGTGTCCGTGCCACCTTGAGCCGGGGAGGACTTGCGGCAGAGGTGATCTGCGGCGATGCGGCTAACCCTGCGCCCTGGTGGGACGGGGTCCCGTTCGACCGAATATTGCTCGACGCGCCCTGCTCGGGATTAGGGGTCATTCGCCGCCATCCCGACATACGTCTTCGTAAGTCCCCGTCGGACATCGACAAACTGCCTGCTTTGCAGGGCAAACTGCTTAAGGCGGCGTGGGGCCTGCTCGCCCCGGGCGGGCGGCTGGTGTACGTCACCTGCACCGTGACCCGCAGCGAAAATCGCGGCGTCATAGCCGCGTTTCTGGCCGGCACGCCGGGCGCCAAGCTGGTCCCGCCATCGGCATGGGAAGGCTGGCCGGACCTTGGCGAAGGGGATGAATTTGGCCGGCAGATTCTTCCGGGTGAGGCGGGTGCCGACGGCTTCTATTATGCTGCCTTGACCAAACAATGAATGCCGCACGCTTAAACCTCAAGCAGCTGGATCCCGGTCGGGCACGACGCTTGGTGCGGCTGGCGTGTTGCGGATGCGCGGCGGCCGCCATGGCGCTCTGGATGCTACCGCTGCGCGCCGATGGATTGGAGGGCCGCTTCGAGGTTCGTTCAGCGGATCTCGAACTTTCGGACGGCGTGTACCACATGAATGCGCGCCTCGATCTGCCGATCAGCGACGCGGTGCGGCGCGGTTTGGCGGATGGAGTGCCGCTCGCCCTCGAACTCGATCTTTCCATCAAGCGAGTGCGGCAGCTGCTGCCCAATTCGAGCGTGGCCGAGCTCACCCAGCGATACCGTTTGCAGTTCAACGCTGTGAGCAGCAGCTACATCCTGCGCAACCTGAACAGCGGCCAGCAGGTGTCCGTCGGCACCCTCGATGCTGCGATCGAGCAGCTGTCGGGGGTGCGCAGCCTGCCGGTGTTGGACAAGGCCCTGATCGCGGCGAACCGCCGCTACGAGGCCAGCTTGCGCGGGAAAATCGATTTCGGAACGGTGCCATTCAGCTTGCGTCTGCTGATGTTCTGGGTCAGCGACTGGCATCGCGAATCCGACTGGTACGCGTGGACCTTTCAGCCATGATGCGCAAGTACGGTTCCACGTTCTTGGGCTGCATCGGCGTGCTGCTGTGGCTGTTTGCGCTGTGGCTGCTGGCCTCGGCCGCGCAAAACTCGGAGAAATTCGAAAAGTGGCTGCCGTGGATCCTGCTGGTCAACATCACCGGCATGCTCACCTTGAGCGTGCTCCTGGCCGGCAAGCTCGCGCGCTTGGTGCGCGACTTTCGCCGGCATGTGCCGGGGTCGCGTCTCAAGGGGCGCACGGTGGCGATATTCAGCGCGCTGGCCCTGGCGCCGATTTTTGTGGTCTATTATTTTTCCCTGCAATTCTTGAGCCGCGGCATCGACAGCTGGTTCGAACTCGAGGTCAGCCAGGGACTGAAGGATACGCGCGAGCTGTCGCGCGCGGCGCTCGAAGTGCGCGAGCGGGAGTTTCTGCAACACGCTCAAACCGTGGCGCATGCGCTGTCGGCGCTGCCGGATTTTCAGCTGGCGGCCGCGTTGGATCGCGAGCGGCGGGACAGCACGGCTATCGAATTCACGGTGGTGGGCGCGCAAGCCCGGATCATCGCCACCAGTTCCGACTCCGACCGCCCGATGGATGCCCTGCCGGCGCCGGTAACCGATGAGATGATGCTGCAGTTGCGGCGCGGCCGGCCGTACGTGAGCCTGGATATGGACGCGGTCGGCGGCTATGTGATTCGCGCGGCGGCGCCCCTCAATGATGGCAGCGGCAGCGGGCGCGTGCTGATCGCGCTGTATCCCGTGCCGCTGCAGTTGAGCCAGCTCGCGGATACCGTGCAGCGCTCCTACACCCAATACGCCAACTTGGTGCAGCTGCGCCGGCCCCTCAAAACCACGTTCGTGCTGATCTTGAGCTTCGTGGTGCTGATGTCGATGATAGCCGCCGTCTACGGCGCCTTTTTCGCGGCGCAGCGCCTGGTGCAGCCGGTGCAGGATCTGATTGCCGGCACCCGGGCCGTGGCCAAGGGTAACTACGACACCCGCTTGCCGCTGCCCGGCCGGGACGAGTTGGGATTTTTGGTGACCTCCTTCAATGACATGACCAAGCGCTTGGGGAGGGCCCGCGAGGAGACGCGCCGCAGCCAGCAAGCGGTTGAAGCCGAGCGCGCCGGACTCGCTGTGATTCTCGCCCGGCTTTCCACCGGCGTGGTGTCCCTCGAGGCCAATTTGACCGTACGCACGGCGAATCAGGCGGCGAGCGCCATCCTGGGCGTCGACCTCGAGGCGGCCATCGGCAAGCCATTCGCCGAGTCCATAAGCGATAGCGCCTTGTTCAGCCAGTTTCTGGCGGCGATCAAGCAGCGCCTGCAGCCTTCGTATTCGGATTGGCGCGAGCAAATCGAGCTTTTGTCCGAATCCGGAAAACGCGTGCTCATGTGCGCCTGCACTGCGTTGCCAAACGACATCGGCGGCACCGCCGGCATGGTGCTGGTGTTCGATGACATCACCACGCTGCTGCAGGCGCAGCGCGATGCCGCCTGGGGCGAAGTGGCGCGCCGCCTGGCGCACGAGATCAAGAATCCGCTGACGCCGATCCAGCTGTCCGCGGAACGCATGCGCCGCAAGTTCCTGGGCAGCATGAACGCGCAAGACGCGCAGATCCTCGAACGCGCGACGCACACGATCGTCGCCCAGGTCGACGCGATGAAGCAGATGGTCAACGCGTTCAGCGAGTACGCGCGCGCGCCCGATATGCATTTCTCGCCCTTTGATTTGAACCAGTTGATCACCGAGGTCGTGGATCTATACCGCGTTCAAGACAGCAGCGCGGATCTCAAATTGCGGCTGAGCAAGGATTTGCCCAATATCTCGGCCGACCGCATGCGCATCCGCCAAATTCTCAACAACCTGGTTACCAATTCGCTGGAGGCGCTCGAGGGTAGGGTGGGCGCGCGCATCGAGATCGAGACCAACCTGGCGGACGACGGCGCAAGGCATGCAGCGGCGGTGGCGATCGTGGTCACCGATAATGGACCGGGGTTTCAGCGCGACTTGATCGGCACGGTGTTTGATCCTTATGTCACCAGCAAACCGAAGGGCACGGGCTTAGGGTTGGCAATTGTTAAGAAAATCGTTGAAGAGCACGGCGGACGCATTGAGGCGGATAATCAGCGCTCGGGGGGCGCCCGCGTGCGAATTTTATTGCCGTTGGGCGACGGCGCGCGCTCCGCGGGCGCACGTGAGCCGCGCAAGGGCGAACACAGGAGAGAACGCGTATGACCGCTTCCAGAATTCTAGTGGTGGACGACGAGGCAGATATCCGCGGGCTGCTCAAAGAGATTCTCTCGGAAGAGGGTTACGACGTGGAAATCGCGGCGGACGCGACCCAGGCGCGATCCTCGCGCGCGGCACAAGTGCCGGATTTGGTGCTGCTGGATATCTGGATGCCGGATACCGACGGCATCACCTTATTGCGCGAGTGGTCCGTCACCGATGGTTACGACTGTCCGGTGGTCATGATGTCCGGCCACGGCACGGTGGAGACCGCCGTGGAGGCCACCCGGCTTGGCGCGTTCGATTTCGTCGAGAAGCCGCTCAGCTTGACCAAACTGCTGCGCACCGTGGAACGAGCGCTCGACGCCGGGCGGCGCAAGCGCCTGTCGGCCCGCAGCCAAGGGTCGGCGCTGGCCGTGCCCATCGGCAAGGCAAAAAGCACTCAGATGCTGCGCGAACAAGTGCAGCAGGCTGCCGGCAGTTCATCCCCGGTATTGCTCACCGGCGAATTGGGATCCGGACGCGAGGCGTACGCGCGCTACTTGCATTCCCTCAGCGTCCGCGCAGCCAAGCCGTTTTTCATCGTGGTTGCCGCGAGTCTTGGGCAGGACCCGGCGGTCGCGCTGTTCGGCAGCGAGCGCGACGGCAAAGTAGAACCCGGCGCATTTGATCAGGCGGCGGGCGGTTCGTTGTACTTGAGCGGCCTGGAGGATTTGAACAGCGAGGCGCAACGCGCTCTGCTCGGCGCCATCGAGCAGAACGCCTACACCCGCGTGGGCGGCCGGCAGCGCATCGCACTCAACGTACGTTGGATCAGTTCCGCCCAGGAAGGGTTTGAATCGAATGCGGCGCGCGAGCCGTTGCGCCGCGATCTGCTCGCGCATTTGAACGTGATCACGCTGCGTGTGCCGCCGCTGCGCGATTATGCCGAGGACGTGCCCGATCTATTGCGCTACTACGTTGATCGCCTGGTCGATGATCAGCATCTGCCACTGCGCCGATTCAGCGTGGCCGCGCAAAACCGGCTGCGCAACTATCCGTGGCCTGGCAACGTCGGGGAACTGAAGAACCTGGTGCAGCGCGTGCTCATATTGGGCGCGGGTGAGGAAATTCGGCTGGAGGAAATCGAGCGCGAGCTCGCCGTGAAACTTGGCGTCGATGAGCCCCTGGTGAAGCAGGACCTGCTGGCCCTGCCGCTGCGCGAAGCGCGTGAACAGTTCGAGCGGGCGTACCTGCAGCAGCAGCTGCTGCTGTGCAATGGCAAGGTGGGTCAATTGGCGAAGCGGGTGGGCATGGAACGCACGCACCTGTACCGCAAATTGCGGGCATTAGGGGTCGATTTTCGGCAATTAGGTGACGATTAGCGTCGATCGTGAGAAGAACGTCCGAAATTTAAGATACGCAAGCTCGACAGTGCGATGTCCGCCAGCGCGGGCATGAAACTGGGCCGCAGCAGGCCGGCATCGAAGGGCGCCATGCGCCTATTGTTCTCCGCGTAGCAGTAGGCCAGGAACCGCCGAAAAGTGAAATCCTGAAGAAACACGTTGGCTTGCGTTGCGGCAAAGTCGCGGCCGTCGTTGACCTCCTGTCCGCGGCGTATCGTTGCGATCATGCGACTGAGCGCTCGATAGTAGAAGCGCAGAGATGTGATCCCTCGAAGCCAAGCGGCTCCCTGTCCCTGCCGCGCCGCCTGCCAAGCCATCCAGTTGACGAAGAACACGATGTGCCGGGTTTCTTCGTACATCAGGGTCTCGAAGATCGAAAACATGCTCTCCGGCAAAAATTCGGACTGCCGCGCGAGCTTGAAGGCACCAAATCCCAGGAATGAATCAAGACATTCGCCGAATCCGAAATCCTTGAAGGCCAATTCGACATCTCCCGCAATGGGCTCGAGCGGCAGCTCCGCGACGGCGATCCCGTAGCGTCGGACCATTTCGCGCAACAGGTCCGCGTGCCGCGCCTCCTCGCGCCCTTGCAGGTCGACCGCTTTGCGCACGATGGCGTCGTCTATCGTCGCCGCGAATGTCTGCACGATCATTCCGGCGCGGCGTTCCGTATGCAGCACTTCCTGCCAGAACGGCACGCTGCGCAGCCGCTCGAGCTCCAGAGCGGTCAACGCGGGCCAGGGCATTGTGGCCGGATCGTAGTCGGTATAACTGTCGATGAACTCCCGACAGAAAAGCTCGCGATGCTCGTCGGAGCCGATCTTGATTGCGCGGCGTGTGTTCATCAGTCCCCCACTCTGATCACCAGCACGTCGACATCCGCCTTGCGCAGAATTTGCCGCAAACGGTTCAGCTCATCGAGCTTCGATATGGGGCCGATGCGAATGCGGTGCCAGGTATCGTTGTCCACGGACACCTTCTGGACATTGGACTCGATGCCTTGCAGCGCAAGCTTGGCGCGCACCCGATCCGCATCGGCAAAGTTCTTGTACGAGCCGGCTTGCAGGACGTAGGTGCCGCGGCGCGTCTCGGGAACGGGTTTGATGTCGGGCCGCACTTCCTTGTCCTTCTCCGGCACCACCACTTCGAATTTCGGCAACTGATCGTAAAAGTCGTAGGACTTTGCCGGCTCGTCGACACCTAAGTCGGCGGCGTCGGGAGGCTCGTTGGCACGGGACTTCTTCTTGATCAGCTTGCCGGCGTTTGCCAACGGGGCGTCGAGTCGATGATCCTTCAGATACACGACGCCGGCAACCGCCAATCCCAACGCTAGTCCAATGATCAGGCCGGTCGGTCCCGAGAAAGCAGCAGGACGGCCGCGCCTGGTTTTGTAATCGTGCGCCATCGAGCTACATGGTGTCGGGCGCGGAGACGCCCAAAATCTTCAGGCCGTTGGCGATAACGGTCTGCGCCGCAAGCGCAAGATCGAGCCTTGCATCGCGCGTGCCTGCATCGTCGACGATGAACTGGTGCGCGCTGTAGTAGGTGTGGAAATCGTTTGCCAGATCGCGCAAATAATGCACCAGCGTATGCGGCGCGCGCTGCACCGCGCACTGCCGCAGCGTCTCGGGATATGCGCTGACGCGCTTGATCAGCTGCAATTCCTGCGGTTCGGCCAGCGTTGCCAGGGACTCGAGGCCGTGCGCGGCATCGTGGTTGATTGCGCGCTCCTGAAGCTGCCGCATCACGCTGGCGACGCGCGCATGCGCGTATTGAATGTAGTACACCGGGTTGTCGTTGGAGCGCGCCTTGGCGAGCTCCAGGTCGAAATCCAGATGCTGATCGTTGCTGCGCATGACATAGAACAGGCGCGCGGCATCGTTGCCGACCTCCTTGCGCAGATCCCGCAGGGTCACGTAGTCGCCTGAGCGCTTCGACATCCTCACTTTTTCGCCGCCGCGAAATAGCGAGACGATTTGCATCAGCAGCACCTCAAAGCGCTCGGCCGTTCCGCCCAGCGCAATCAATGCCGAGCGCAGGCGCGTGATGTATCCATGATGATCCGCGCCCCAGATGTAAATCAAATGCTCGAAGCCACGCTCGAGCTTGTTCAACACATAGGCGATATCCGATGCGAAGTAAGTCTTGATGCCGTTGTCGCGCACGATGACGCGATCCTTTTCGTCGCCGAATTCCGTGCTCTTGAACCATAGCGCGCCGTCCTTAAGATAAGCATGGCCCGATTTCCTCAGAGTGTCGATCGCTCTGTCGATCGCACCGCTAGCGCTCAAGCTGCGCTCCGAAAACCAGCAATCGAAGGTCACGCCGAATTCGGCGAGATCCTCGCGAATGTCGCCGACGATGCCGTCAAGCGAAGTCTGCAACACCCTGGCAAACGCGGCCTCGCCGAGCCGCGCGCGTGCGCGCGTCGCCAGCGCATCGATATAAACGTCCTTATCGCCGCCCCGCGGCTCGTCCGGCGGCAGGTCCTTGAATATCTCCACAGCCGGATGCTTCAACGAGGTGCCTTCGGCAGCGAACAGCTTTTCACCCACGGCAATCAAGTATTCGCCCACATAGGCATTCGCAGGAAAAACGAAATGTTCGCCGCAGCGCTCGAGATAACGCAGCCAGGCGCTGACCGCCAGGATCTCCATTTGACGGCCGGCATCGTTGATGTAGTACTCGCGCTCGACATCGTAGCCCACAGCCTCGAGCAGATTGCTGACTGACGCGCCGAATGCCGCGTGCCGGCCGTGCGCAACATGCAGCGGACCGGTCGGGTTTGCCGAAACGAATTCCACTTGCACGCGTGCGCCCAGCCCAAGTTGCGAGCGGCCGTAAGCACTCCCAAGTTCGAGCACCCGCCGTATCTCATCGTGATAGGCGTTCGGCGTCAAAAAGAAGTTGATGAACCCCGCGCCGGCGATCTCCACCTTGGAGACGGCGCCGCTCGCCGCTATCGACTTGAGCAGCGCTTCGGCAATTCTGCGCGGATTCTGCCGGGTCGCCTTGGCGAGGCGCATGGCCAGATTGGTGGCGAAATCGCCGTGCCGGGTATCGCGCGTGCCTTCGACTTCGATACCGACGCCGCGCGCGGCCGCCGGCACCAGATCTTCCGGAAGTTTCGCGAGCGCCTCGGCGAGCAAGGTTTCGATCAAGTTCTTCAAAATCAATCCGTGTTTTTCTATTGGCAAAGGGTCGGCAGTCTACCGCAAAGCGCTCAGTCCACTTCCAGCGGATCGACATCGATCGACCAGCGCAGGCCGGGCGATCCCTGCAGCCCTGCAACCAGCGGCAGCCAGCGGCCGAGAAAGCGCTGCAGCGTCGCCCGGGCCTTGGTCTCCACCAGCAAATGCGCCCGGAAGTGATCGGCGCGCCGCGCGATCAAGGCGGTTGCCGGACCCAGCACCTGCAACGCGGACTCATTCAACTGAATACTTAAATCGCGGGCGGCATTCAAGAATGCATCCAGCCCGCTGCGATCCTTTGCCTCGGCGCGCAGCAGCGCCAGCCGCGAATACGGCGGCCAACCGGCTTCGCGGCGTTCGGCGAGAGCGCTGGCCGCGAAGCTTTCGTAGCCTTCCGCAATCAAGCGGACCAGCTGCGGATGTTCCGGATACTGCGTTTGAATCATCACCTCCCCGGCGCGCTCTTCGCGGCCGGCGCGGCCCGCCACCTGAATGATGGTCTGTGCCAGACGTTCGGTGGCGCGAAAATCGCTGGCGAACAAACCCTGATCGGCGTCCAGGATCACCACCAGCGTGACTTCCGGGAAGTGGTGACCCTTGGTCAGCATTTGCGTGCCCACCAGGATCCGCGCCTCGCCGCTGTGGACCCGGTCGAGCACGGTCTGAATCGAGCCGCGCGCGGACGCCGTATCGCGATCCAGCCGGGCCAGGGGCGCGTCGGGGAACAAACGCATCAAGGTTTCCTCGACCCTTTCGGTACCCTGGCCCACGGGCAGCAGCGCCTGAGCGCAGTTGCCGCAAATCACCGGCACCGGCGCATGCGCGCCGCAATGATGGCAGCGCAGCTGCTGCGCGCGGCGGTGCAGAGTCATGCGCGCATCGCAATGCGCGCAGGGCGCGACCCAGCCGCACGAATTGCAGAACAAAGTCGGCGCATAGCCGCGCCGATTCAAGAATACGATGACTTGACCGCCGGCATGCAGGTGCGCGCGGATCGCGGAAATCGCCGGAGTCGACAGTCCTTGATCCGCAGGATGCCTGCGCAGATCCACAAGCGACATGCGCGGCGCGCGCGCACGCCCCGGCCGCAGCGGCAGCACGTGCTTCGCATAGCGTCCGCCCGCCGCATTTTCCAGCGTTTCCAGCGATGGGGTCGCCGAGCCCAAAATGATGGGCGTGGCTGCGCGGCGCGCGCGCACCACCGCCAGATCGCGAGCCGAATAGCGGAATCCTTCCTGCTGTTTATACGAGGCATCGTGCTCCTCATCCACCACGATGAGGGCAAGCTTGGTGAGCGGCGTGAAAACGGCGGAGCGGGTGCCGATGACGATGCGGGCGGCGCCGCTGTGTGCCGCCCGCCAGGCATCGCGGCGCTCGTTGTCCGAAAGACCCGAGTGCACGACGGCCACGCCGGCGCTGAAACGGCGGCGGAATCGATCGAGCAACTGCGGTGTCAGGGCGATCTCGGGCACCAAAACCAAAGCCTGGCCGCCCGCCGCAATGGCGGCAGCGATGACCCGCAAGTACACCTCGGTCTTGCCGCTGCCGGTCACGCCGTACAGCAAGTGCACGGCAAAGGTCGACAGCGTGGCGAGTATCGCCTCGACGGCTGCACCCTGGTCCGGGGTGAGCGTTACATCGCTCTGCCGCGTTTCCAGGGGCGCGGGCGTAGGCGCGGCGGCGGTGACGGGGCGCGCCGCAATCCAGCCGCGGCTTGCCAGGGCTTTGAGCTGCGCGGGCTTGAAGAATTCATGGACTTGCCCGGTCGTCGCATTGGCGTGAGTATTGAGCCACTGAAGCAGGGCGCGCTGCTTGGGCGCGCGCGCGCTTGGATGCTCGAGTTCCTCGCGTCCCCGCTCGGTGATGCTCCAAGCCTTAAGCTGCGCAGCCGCCGATTGACCGGTACGCAGGTTGATCGGCAGGGCCGCGGCAAACACCTCGCCGACCGGATGGTGATAGTACTCAGCGGCCCAGCGCAGCAAATCGAAAGTGACCGGATCATAGATGGGCCGCTCATCCAAAAACTCCAACGCAGTCTTGAGCTTAAGGGGGGCAACGCTGCTTTCGGAAACGACGCCAACCAAAATGCCGATCAGCCGTTGACGGCCAAACGGTACGCGCACGCGCACGCCGAGCTTGGGCGGGTCGGGAGCCTCAGCGGGCGGCAGGTAATCGAATACACGACGCAGCGGGGTGTCCAGGGCGATTTGCAGAATCATCGAGCCTTTTGTCCACAATTCTTGTGGATAAGTCTGTTGAGAAGCAGGGATCATTTACCCTAAGTGCCCGTTCCGTTTCGGGTCTCGTTCAAAATGGCGAAAAAGTGGCCGAAACCGAAATGATTCGTTTAAATTCAATAGATTACGAAGCCCTCTGGATTCCAATCTGAGGTATCGATCGAAAATATTGCAACGGCGGTCACAATCAGTGTGCGTAAGTCGCTGATCTTGCCGCCTCACCGTCAACGCAGCTTCGGCCCAGGCGTTATACCTGGAATGGCAATGATCCGTCGACGGCAGAGGATGGGCGCAGGATGAGTACACCCATGGATACGCTCAACACAGCTTGGATGGTCTGGGATAGTCTCGCTCCAGCAGTTAAGGGAGCGGTTCTGGAGTACACAAGAGAACTGGAGAAGTTCCTCGCGGAAATCGAGCGCCGGGCATTTCGTATGGCGCAAGTCGCGCTGCGCGATTCTGACGATGCCCTCGACGTGGTGCAGGATGCGATGATCAAACTGACGCGCAATTACGCATCGCGCCCCAGCGCCGAATGGCGGCCCCTGTTCTATCGAATTCTGGAAAACGGCATCCGCGACTTGCAGCGGCGCCGGACTGTGCGCAAACGCGTCATGACCTGGTTGCCAGGCCCGAAGGAGGATCCTGACAACGAGGCGCAAGATCCGCTCGAGAATGTCGCGGATGCGGGGCCCGCCATTCCCGAGAAACTGATGCAGGCGGAAGCGATGCAGCGGTTGGAGGAAAGCTTGCGCGCCCTGCCGGCGCGGCAGCGCGAGGCATTCATGCTGCGCAATTTCGAGGGCATGGACGTGGCCGAGACGGCGCGGGCCATGGCTTGTTCGCAAGGCAGCGTCAAAACGCATTACTCGCGAGCGGTGCACGCTTTGCGGGAACAACTGGGCGAGGTTTGGTGATGAACGAACAACATCGCGATGCATTTGAAACGCGCAGCCGAGCGCTGTTTCAGGACAGCGTCGACAACCTGGATTTTGCGATGCGCTCGCGGCTCACGCAGGCCCGCCATGCCGCGATCGAGGCCGCCGGGCGCCGTGCTTGGTATCTGCGCTGGACGGTATGGACACCGGAGGTCGGCGTTACCGCCGCCGCGGTGTTGGGCGTTGCCCTCTGGGTCGGATTGCCCTTGGGGCAGCATGGAACTCTTGCCGACGGACAGTCGAATTTCGAGGATCTCGAACTCGTCGCTTCGTCGGAAGGATC
>DATMKO010000046.1:0-3744 GCA_035571175.1 Steroidobacteraceae bacterium
GTATTGCAGTGTGGCATCGCGCTTTATATCGCCCGCCGAGCGCAATCCATTGCAGCCGGCATCGAGGCGGCGCGCGAAGGTCTCGACAGCGGCGCGGCTCGATCATGGCTCAAGCGGCTGCAGGACTTCGCGGCAAACCGCGGTGGCACACAGGGCCGGCCATGAGCGGCTTCCTGGACGAAATGGCGCGCTCGAGCGCGCAGCGCGTGAGAAAGGCTTTGATGCAGGAATCGCTGGCTGCATTGGAGCGCCGCGCCAGGGAAGCGCCGCAGGGCGCCGCGCTGCGCTTGTCGGAGCGGGGGTTCGACGTGATCGCGGAACTCAAGCTGAGATCGCCGGCGGCCGGAGTCTTGGGCGCGCCGAGCGAGGACTGGCTGAAGCGTGTGGCGGAATACGCGCATGGCGGCGCCGCCGCCGTATCGGTGTTGACCGAGCCCGCGCGCTTCGACGGATCGCTGCAGCATTTGCACGAGGCCTCGAGCGTGCTGAAGCCCTTGGGAATACCGGCGATGCGCAAGGATTTTTTGCTCGATCCGTACCAGGTGTTGGAAGCGAGGGCCGCGGGGGCGGGCGGCGTGCTGCTGATAGTCCGAATGCTGTCGAAAGGCCAGATTTCGGAACTGCTCGATGCCGCCGCCGCACATCGCATGTTCGTGCTCCTGGAAGCCTTCGACGCCGAGGACTTGGCAACCGCGCGGGATATATTGGCCGTGCGCGCGGGCGGTGACGAAGCCACGCAGGATGTCGCCCTGATCGGCATCAATAGCCGCGACCTGCAGTCGCTCGATGTCGTGCCGGAGCGATTTGCGGCGCTCGCGCCGCTGCTCCCGGCAGGCTGGCCCGCGGTGGCCGAAAGCGGCGTCGCATCGGCCGCCGATGCCGCACGCATGCGGCGATTGGGCTATCGCCTGGCGTTGATCGGAACTGCGTTGATGACCTGCGAGGATCCTCAAGCGCGGCTCCGCGATATATTGGCCGCGGCGCGGACAGCGGAATCCTAAATGGCTACACTCGGCTCCATGTGGATCAAAATATGCGGTATCACAGGCGCGGATGCGGTCAGCGCCGCGGCGGATGCCAACGTCGACGCCATCGGTTTCGTGTTTGCGCCGAGCCCGCGGCAAGTGACGCCCGGCCAGGCTGCGCAGTTGGCCGCGCTGGCGCCGCCGGGAATACTGCGCATCGCGGTCGCCCAGCATCCGCTGCAAATGAAAGTCGATGAGATTTGCAGAATCCTCAAGCCGGATTATTTTCAAACCGACGTCGAGGATCTGCGCGAGCTCAAGATTCCCGCGCACATCAAGGTATTGCCGGTGGTGCGATTCGGCCGCAAAACTCCCAATCCCCTGCCGGGGCGCATGCTGTTCGAAGGCCCGTCCAGCGGTATCGGTGAGCTGGCCGACTGGGGCCGGGCGGCCGAGCTCGCGCGTCAAACCGAGTTGATTCTTGCAGGCGGTCTATCCCCGCAAAACGTGGCCGAGGCCATTCAAGCCGTGCGCCCGTTCGGCGTCGACGTGAGCAGCGGCGTCGAGTCGGAACCGGGCGTCAAGGACCCGGCGAAGATTCACGAGTTCGTGCGAACGGTGCGCGCCGCCGCGGCGAAACTGGAGGACGAAACATGAATTCACAACTGCGCGAGAGCCCCGCGTCATCGATATTTCCCGACGCCAAAGGCCGTTACGGCGCCTTTGGCGGGCGTTACGTCCCGGAAACCCTGGTTGCGGCGCTGGATCGCCTGCAGGCGGGCGTCGAGCGGCATTTGCATAGCGCCGATTTTCAAGCCGAGTTCAATCGCGAGCTCAAAACCTGGGTGGGCCGCCCCACGGCGCTGTCGTACGCGCCGACCTTGAGCAAGCGCTGGGGAGCGCATGTGTGGCTGAAGCGCGAAGACCTGGCGCACACCGGCGCCCATAAAATCAATAACGCAGTGGGCCAGACGCTGCTCGCCAAGCGCTTGGGGGCCAAGCGCATCATCGCCGAGACCGGCGCCGGACAGCACGGCGTCGCCAGCGCCGCCGCCGCGGCGCGGCTGGGCGTGCCATGCACGGTGTACATGGGCGCGGTGGACGTCGAACGTCAAGCACCCAATGTCGGCCGTATGCAGCTGCTCGGCGCCACGGTGGTGCCGGTTAGCGGCGGCGATCGAACTCTGCGCGCGGCGATCGACGAAGCGATGCGCGATTGGGTGTCGGATCCGGACGGCACGTATTACTCGCTCGGATCGGCTGTGGGGCCGCATCCCTATCCTTATCTGGTGCGCGAATTACAGGCAGTGATCGGCCGCGAGGCACGCGCACAGATGTTGGAACAGTCGGGGCAACTGCCCGATGTCGCGGTGGCCTGCGTTGGCGGCGGCTCGAACGCGATCGGGTTGTTTCATCCTTTCTTAAGCGACGGCGCGGTGCAGCTGCTCGGCGTGGAGGCGGGCGGCCGCGGCACCGGCCTGGGCGACAACGCTGCTTCACTGACTTTCGGGACGCCGGGCGTACTGCACGGCAGCTACACTTTGATCCTGCAAGATGCGTTTGGCCAGGTGCGCGAGACGCACTCGGTGTCCGCGGGCCTGGACTATTCCGGGGTCGGCCCGGAACACGCATACTTGATGACCAGCAAGCGCGTGAGCTACGAGTCGGCGACCGACGACGAGTCGTTGGATGCATTGGCGGAATGCGCCAGGTACGAGGGAATACTTCTGGCCATTGAAACCGCGCACGCTTTCGCCGGCGCGCGGCGCTATGCGGGCAGGAATCCTGGGGCGCAAATCCTCATCGGTTGTTCGGGCCGGGGCGACAAGGATATGCCGATCCTGCAGACCACATTGTTGAAGGACATGGCCTGATCGTGGAGCCCAGCGAGCGCATAACCGCCGCGATCACAAGCCGCGCTTCGCAAGGTCAGCCGGCATTGGTGGGCTATCTCACCGCCGGTTTTCCGACGCTGCTTAAGTTCCAGGAAAACCTCGCCGCGGTCGCAGGCGTTTGCGATGTGGTTGAGATCGGCGTCCCCTTCAGCGATCCCATGGCGGACGGCGCCACCGTTCAGCGCGCCAGTTTTACCGCGCTGGCAAACGGGGTGACGCTGCCGTGGATACTGGAGCAGCTGCGGGCGATAGAGCCGCGCCACAGCGCGCCCATTTTGCTGATGAGCTACTTGAATCCCTTGCTGGCATACGGAATGGAGGCCCTCGCCCGCGACTCAAGGCTAGCCGGCGTGGCCGGTTTCATCGTTCCGGATTTGCCGTTCGAGGAAAGCGGCGATGTAGGCCTGGCTTTTGCGACCGCCGGCTTGGCGCTGGTGCAAATGGTTACGCCGGTAACGCCGCCCGAGCGTCTAAAGCTGCTGTGCCGGGGTGCCAAAGGTTTCGTATATGCCGTGACGATGACCGGCACCACCGGCAAGTCCGCCGAAGTGCCCCGTGACGTGCTCGACTACATGGATCGCGTCAAGAGCCACTCTCAGGTACCGGTATGCGCGGGATTCGGCATTCGCTCTCGCCAACAAGTGGCGCGCTTTGCACCGCACGTGGACGGCGTGGTGGTTGGCTCGGCCTTGGTCGAAGCGTTGGAGAGAGGCGAGGACGTGGGCGCATTTTTGCGATCACTGCGCTAGTCACAATGGAACGACCGGCTCCCGATTTGCAAGGCGCGGGTTACGCTTTGGATCGGGAAGACCCGCGGCGCAGAGCCGCATACAAAGGGGAGCCGGCGATGAAGAACGTACGATTTATCGGTTTGGATGTCCATG
>DATMKO010000047.1:0-3477 GCA_035571175.1 Steroidobacteraceae bacterium
CACCGCGATGCTGGCAGACACCATCGAGGAAAATGAGATTCAAAATCGGCAGCGCTCCGACGGCCTGTATTTTGCAGCCGCGTTTTTCGTGCAAAAGTGCGTGTCGGGCCTCGGCATATTCGCCTCGGGTCTGGTGCTTTCGTGGGCCCAATTCCCGGAAGGTGCGCGGCCGGACGCGGTTACGCCGCAGGTGCTTACGAATCTGGGGTGGCGTTACATTCTGATCATCGTGGTGCTGTATGCAATTTCGATCTTCAGCATTACCTTCTACCGCATCGGCCGCGCCGACCACGCCGCCAATGTGTTGCGGCTGCAGCAAGAATCCACACAGGCCTGAAGAGGAGGGCGTCAAGGCTGTGATCGACACGATGATGGAAACGAGCGCCGGAGATCCGGCGGCGCTGACCTTCCGCGCCGCGGCAGCGGCGGATGTCGCTGCTGCGGTGCCGCTGATCTACAGCTCGGGGCCGGCGGCTTTTGACTATGTCTTCGATACCGGCGGCACGCGGCGCGCGCAGGATTTTCTGCGATTTGCGTTCCTCAAGGGTGGCGGCGAGTTCGGCTGGCGGGTTCATCGCGTCGCCGAGTTCGACGGGCGGGTTGCCGCCGCGGGCGCCGCGTTCGATGGCGGTGCGGTACTGCGCTTCACGATCGCGAATGCGCTGCAGATATTGCAGTTTTTCGGCCCAATCCGCGCCTGGGGCGTCATGGTGCGCGGATTGCGGGTCGAGGCGATCATCCGGCCACCGCACGCCGAGGAGTACTATCTGTGCCATGTCGGCGTCCGAGAGGAATTGCGCGGCCACGGTATTGGCACGCGCTTCATGCGAAATTTACTTGAGGGCGTCGCCGCGCATCGACATTGCTGCGCGGCGCTCGATGTCGCCGTGACAAATCCGCGCGCCCGGTCGCTGTACGAGAAACTCGGGTTCGTGATCGATGCGCTGCGCACCTCATCGCTGCAAAACCGGCTCGGCCGGGTCCCGGACCACTACCGGATGAGCCGCCCTGCCGGCGACCGAGCGGGCTAAAAGTGTTACTTTTTCGCAATTGCGGTGGTCTAGGGCGATAAGCCCCTTTCAAGGAGTGCTTCATGACGCTTGCTGACGAACTGAACAAACTGGCGGAACTGCGCGCAAACGGTGGCTTGACGGAAGATGAGTTCAAGCGCGCAAAGGAACGCCTTCTGAACACCGAACAAGCGCACTCCAATGACCCACTGGTGTCGGCAGTAAATACCTTTCGGCGCAGCCGCACGGACCGCGTGTTCGGCGGCGTGTGCGGGGGAATCGCGCGATCGACGGGAATGGAGTCCTGGGTTTGGCGGGTGCTCTTTGTGGCGCTTTTTCTCTGCGGCGGAGTCGGCTTCCTGCTATACGTGCTGCTGTGGCTTTTTGTGCCAAGCGAATGATCATTGCCTACCCTCGTTTACTTCATGCATGATATTTGCGCCGGTTGAGCTTGACACGCGATGAATAAGATCACGCCTAGAGACTTTCGCAATGCCTTTGTTGCCGTCATGCAAGCGGAGCGCGACAACTTTCGTACGGCGGTGGGTTTCGAAACCAAATCTTATAACTTTTACATGCGAACCAGCATCTATCCCCGAGTCGCCAGGCAATTGGGGTTGCTGTCATGGAACAAGGAGTACTACACGCTTGACGGGATGCTGTACGAGGAACGCGGCGTGGACCAGACGGGAAAGTACGCCACTTATGCCAATTGGATTTCCGTGGCGATCGAGCACGAAAACGACAGTTCTCGTGCTCACGAAAAGATCAACAAGCTTCAGTCGTTCAACGCTCCGTTGAAGGTATTGATCACCTATGCCGCCGAAGGCCCTGCAACCGAGGCGCTGCTCAGAAACTACGAACACCTCATCAAGATCTCGGACGTGTTCAATGATGTCGCGACGCTGCGCCAGCAACTGATCATCCTGGGAACACCCCGGACCGTTCTTGAATGGCGATTCTATGCCTACGAGAACGACGGATTAGTGCTGATGCTGCCCAATCAAGCAGTTCCCGGGGAGGAATGAGGCAAGGCGCAACGCATCAGTCTTGGGGTGGTATTGTGGCAGCGACCAACGCCAACTACCGTGCCGTGGAGAACAGAATGCAGACATCGAGCTTAACAAAAATCCTCGGCTGGTCGACGATTCCTGTGGTGGCGGTATTGTTGGCCGGCATGTGGCCGACGCACTCGACGGCAGCGCCAACCAAGGAGTCCGCGGCTCCGATCGGTAAATTAAGCGTGCTGCAGCGCTGGAAATTGGGCGGCCCCGGGGGCTGGGATTACCTCACGCTGGATTCGACCGGCGCGCGGCTGTTTATCAGTCGCGGAGATCACGTCGACGTCCTGGATACCGCTTCCGGCAAAGTGACGGGTACGATTCCGGATACGAAGGGCGTCCACGGGATTGCGCTCGCCGAAGATTTGAAGCGCGGCTTCACCAGCAATGGCAGGGGGGATTCAATCACTGTATTCGATCTGGCCACGCTCGCGGTCATAAAGGAAATCCCCGTGCCCGGCCACAATCCGGACGCGATTCTGTATGAGCCCGTTCTTAAACATGTATTCACGTTCAACGGCCGTAGCAAGGACGTGACCGTCGTGGATGCCTCGAGTTTCGCCGTGCTCGCGACCATACCGGTTCCCGATAAGCCCGAATTCGCCGTGCACGACGCAGACGGACAAATTTTCCTCAACATTGAAAGTGAAGCTGGGCAGATGCTGGTCATCGATGGCCGCAAGCTGGTTGTGAAGGCAACGTGGCCGATGCCGGGCTGCGCCACGCCGAGCGGCCTCGCCATCGACAGACTGCACCATCGCCTGTTCTCGGTTTGCGATGCGAAAGTCATGGCAGTCACAGACTCCGTGACCGGCAAGCAGGTCGCCAAGGTGGAAATCGGCGAGGGGCCGGATGCAGCCGCCTATGACTCGAAACGCGGACTGGCATTCAGTTCAAACGGTGAGGGCACGCTGACGGTGATACACCAGGACTCGCCCGATAAGTACACGGTTGTGGACAGTGTTAAAACCCAGCGCGGAGCGCGCACCATGGCTCTCGACCCGTCAAGCGGCCGCGTCTATCTGGTGACCGCGGATTTCGGCCCGCCACCGGCGGCTACTCCCGAGGTTCCGCGCCCGCGCCCTGCAATGCTACCCGATACATTCACGGTACTCGTGGTCGGAGCGCCCTAACCGGCGCTCGCGTCCGCCGTCAATTCGGCTCCCGGCTATCCAGGCCCGACGCGGTAAGCGCACAGCTTGTTGCCATCGGGATCGCGGAAATAGGCCGCGTAGAAGGCCTGCGGCCCTTCCTCTCCGCGCACACCCGGCGGACCCTCATCGGATCCGCCCAGCTCCAGCGCTTTCTTATAAAGTGCGTCGACCTTTGCCCGTTCCTTGAGAACCAGAGCAAGCATGTTGCCGTTGCCGGGTCTCGCCTCCATGCCGTCGTATGGCGGAGTGATT